>LUYY01000289.1 GCA_001603415.1 Bacteroidales bacterium Bact_07
CACTGTGAAACGATTTAAGTTGATGGTTGTTGGTTGATTGTTGATAGTTTGGTGTTGCCTCTTCCTATCGTGTCATGCTGAGCGCAGCCGAAGCATCTCTATGTGCTATCATTCCTTGATTTAATGAGATTCCTCGACTAGCTCGGAATGACAAGACCATTGGCTCACTCACTCAGTTTGTCATGCTGAGCTGAGCCGAAGCATTTCTTTGTACCTTAATCCTTTTTTATGAGATTCCTCGACTAGTTCGGAATGACAAGACCATTGACTTACTCACTCAGTTTGTCATGCTGAGTTCGTCGAAGCATCTCTTTGTACCTTCATCCATTTTTATAATGAGATTCCTCGACTAGCTCGGAATGACAATGGGGTTTTAAATGTTTAGCCCTTACGGGGCTTCCTTTGTATTCACTATCAACCATCAACAAACAACCATCAACTTATCCATTATCCCTACTAAAACTCCGATGTAAAATGGAATTTGATATCGGGAAACTTTTCGATGGCCATTTGCAGGGAGTAAGGTGAATCGGCCAGGAATACCTCGCGGCCATGCTTATCGAGGGCTAAGTTGTTGTACTTGCGAATCCTGAAATCGTCGAGCTGGGACTTATTGGAACTCTCAATCCAGCAAGCCTTGTATAGATTTATTGGCTCATAGCGGCACTTGGCGCCGTACTCATGCTCCAGGCGGAACTGAATAACATCGAACTGAAGGGCACCAACAGTACCAATGATTTTACGACCATTCGATTTTTGGGTAAATAGCTGCGCTACCCCCTCGTCGGTTAGCTGTTCAACACCCTTCGCTAACTGTTTGTACTTTAGTGGGTCGGCATTTTCGATATACCGGAAGAGTTCGGGAGCAAAGTTGGGTATTCCCTTAAAGTTCATGACTTCGCCCTCGGTAAGGGTATCGCCTATTTTAAAGTTACCCGAATCGGGTAAACCGATAATATCGCCGGGGTAAGCAAACTCAACAATCGACTTTTTGTCGGCAAGAAAGGCGTTGGGGCTAGAAAAACGGAACGATTTTCCCAATCGAACGTGATAGTAAGGGACATTCCGTTCGAACCGGCCTGAGCAAATTTTAAGGAATGCTATACGATTGCGATGGTTAGGATCCATGTTGGCAAAAATCTTGAACACAAATCCGCTGAACTTTTGCTCAAAGGGCGAAACTGTTCGGGTATCGGTGATAGTAGAACCGGGATGGGGTGCTATTTGCACAAAGCAATCGAGTAGCTCCTTTACCCCGAAATTGTTTAGGGCGCTACCAAAAAACACGGGTGCCACCTCGCCACTCAAATATGTGCCATGGTCAAACTGCGGGTAAACCTCGTTTACAATCTCTATCTCCTCCAAAAACTTTTTGGTGAAGGGTTTGATGTAACTATCGAGTTCAGGTGAGTTTAGATCGGTTATCTCAATAATATCTTCGGCTACGGTTTGCTTACTCTCACCGGAGAAAAGAAAAAGTCGTTGCTCAAACAGGTTGTAAACGCCTTTAAAGGTAGGACCTTGGCTAATAGGCCAACTAAGGGGGCGTACCTTTATTTGAAGTTCTTTCTCAATCTCATCGAGTAAATCGAAGGGGTCGTTACCGGGTCTATCGAGCTTATTTATGAAGATGATAACCGGGGTTTTGCGCATACGGCATACCTCCATGAGCTTGCGGGTTTGGCTCTCCACGCCCTTGGCGTGGTCAATAACAATGATTACACTATCCACAGCGGTTAGTGTGCGGTAGGTATCCTCGGCAAAATCCTGGTGACCGGGTGTATCGAGAATATTAACCTTATAGCCGTTATACTCAAACTCCATTACCGATGTGGAAACCGAAATGCCGCGTTGGCGCTCAATCTCCATAAAATCGGAAGTGGCAGTCTTTTTGATTTTATTGCTTTTAACAGCTCCTGCAATGTGAATTGCACCGCCAAAGAGTAGCAGCTTTTCGGTTAAGGTTGTTTTTCCAGCATCGGGGTGGCTAACAATGGCAAATGTTCGGCGGCGTTTAACTTCCTCTTCAAAACTCATACACTTTCATTTATAGCCCGCAAAAATAGCAATTATTAGCCTTTAAATGAAAGAAGGTGTAAACAAATTATCAGGATTATCGATTTATGATGCTAGGTAAAAATAACATCCCTTTTCTGCATTCTGAGTGTTGAGCGGGTTATCATCAAAGGGTAAAGGGTGAAAATGAGAAAAGAGATGGTTTAGCGAAATAGGTCCCTAAATACCAGGCCCCATCATGATATATATACCTAATTTAAACGTTAATGGCTATTGTTTTAAAGTAAAATATTATCTAAATTTAGGATGTTACAATTTTAATACCTATGGAAACTCCCATAATTATTGGCATAATAGAAAATGCAGCAATACTAATTGCTACTGCGGTTCTTTACGATTTTATATGGTTAAAATTCGATAAAAGCCGAGATACTCTCTTACAGGTATTACTCGGTTTTCTCATTGCGGGGATAGGTATAATTCTTATGGAAAGCCCATGGGTGCTGGTAGAAGGAATTGTATTCGACACCCGTTCGGTTTTGCTCACAATTTCGGGACTGTTTTTTGGTGGTATTACCACAGTTATTGCAGCTGTTGTTGTTGCTGCATACCGGATATCGATGGGTGGTGCTGGGATGTATATGGGAGTGGCAGTAATAATCAGTTCGTCGCTAATAAGCCTGCTTTGGCGGAAAGTTCGTCCTGGTATAATTGCCAATAAAAACCTGGGCGAGGTTTACCTGGTTAGCTTTATAGTTCACCTGGTGATGCTTGGGTGTACCATTTTCTTACCCAAAGAAAACCGATTGGCTACCCTACTTGTAATCTGGTGGCCTGTAATGTTAATCTACCCAGTAGCCACCACCCTAATTTCAAAGCTACTTTTTAGCCGTGAGGATAATTGGCTGCAAAAAGAAAAGCTGGAGGAAAGCGAGGAACGATACCGGTTGATTTTTGAGAACAATCCAAATCCCATGTGGATTCACGACCTTGAAACACAAAATTTTTTGGAAGTTAATAGGGCTGCCATCAACCATTATGGTTATACCAGGGAAGAGTTTTTAAACCTGACTCTTAAAGATATCGAACATGAAAGTGATATTTCAAAATTGAATGACGACACAAAATCCCTTGACACTATTTATCAAACATTTTACAGTTGCAAGCATAGGAAAAAGAACGGAGAAATTATACATGCTCAGGTAGCATCGCATAGAATTATTTATAAAGGAAGACCTGCGAAACACGTTATGGTTAGCGATGTAAGTGAGCTGGTTAAGTCGCATAAATTACTAAGCCAAAAAGAACAAGAATTCAGAGAGATATTTAACTCAGGATTTGACTCTATCCAAATTGATGATATTGATAAGGGGAAAATAATTGATTGTAACGATATTACAATGGAGATGTATGGTTTCACTAAAGAAGAAATCATAAATGGTACCATTGGCAATTTAAGTGCTAACATAGAACCCTATACCGAAGAAAAAGCTCAAGAGTACTTGAAAAAAACCATTCAAGGTGAGCCCCAGGATTTTGAATGGCTTGCACGAAAAAAAAATGGGGAAACATTTTGGGTAAACGTGCGACTCAAGCTGGTTGAAATTGGAGGAGTTAAAAGGGTGATGGCCATTGTAAGGGATATTACAGCTAGAAAAAGGACAGAGCAAAACTTAATTGAAAGTGAACAACGGTTTTTACGTGTAATGCATTTCTCAAAAGATGCAATAGGAATACTGGATGAAAATTTTCGCTTTATCGATTGCAACGACACTGCAGCACGACTCCATGGTTTTAAATCGCGTATAGAACTGCTTAAAAACTCACCTCACCCTTCGGCTCTAAGCCCAAAAAATCAACCTTGCGGGAATTCTTCGTATGAGCTTGCCAATAAAATGATTCAAATTGCCCTTGAGCAAGGTTTTAACAAATTTGAATGGGTTCATCAAAAAGTAAATGGCCAAAAATTCTGGGCCGAGGTGTCGCTTACACCAATTGTGTTTAATGGGAAAAGGATGATATATGCCGTATGGCGCGATATATCTGATCAAAAAAGCAAGCAAGATAGAATTGATAAACTATTAAAGATATTGGATGAAAGCATAAACGAAGTATATATTTTTCGATGCGACAATCTAAAGTTCATTGAATTTAACAAAACTGCAGTGAATAATTCAGGTTATACACCAGAAGAATTGCTTGAGCTTACACCTCTTGATTTAAAACCATACCTAACTACCGAACAATTTAACGAGTTGTTAAAACCTCTTAACGAAGGGACTTCGTCTAAGATATTTTTTGAGACAATACATCGTCGGAAAAATGGCACTGAATATTCAGTTGAGGTTTATGTTGAGAAAGCAAAGGCTTCCGATATCGACGTATACAATGCAATTGTTTTGGATATAAGTCAAAGAAAGAAACATTTGGCTGAATTAAAACAGGAGAGTATAAAATATTTTGTGTAAACACAAAATTAAGACCATTAATTTAA
>LUYY01000290.1:0-3772 GCA_001603415.1 Bacteroidales bacterium Bact_07
TTTATTAACATTATTAACTTTTTATGGTAGTTTGGTCTTAATTAAACGACATTGAATCTGGAATCATAATCCCGCTAATGCGGAACAGGCTCTTTACCCTTTACCATTACTCATAGTACTCGTAGCTAATGGCATTCACCCACTGAATAATTTCATCGGCATTGTTGGTAGGTGATTGACATGCGTTTCCTATACAGAGTAGGTATTTACTGGGTATTTCGGCCGAATGTTTGAACCTTAATTTGGGATAAATCAATCTTGATTTGATAAGAGCAATATCGCTTTCTATGTCATTGGCATTAATTTTTACCTCAGCTACCGGTAATATGGAATAAAGTATTTGTGTGGCCCAAGCATGAACAAAAACGTGGCCTTGCTGAACCTGATTACTTACGTTTGCCAGCATTTGTAATGCGATTTTTTCAAACTCACTGTTACTGCTAAGTTCGGCAAGTTTGAATAAATTCTTTACCATAATGGCCGATGCCGAAGGCATAACTCCATCCATCAGCTCCATCTTGCGGGCTATGAGCTCAGTGTTGTTTGGCGTATAAAAAAACATGCCGGAATTGGTATCAAAGAATACATCTATGGCCTTATTGGCAAGTTTATCAGCATTTTTATTCCATTCACTATTCCCCGTTACTTGGTAAAGATTCAAAAAGGCATCAATAGTATAGGCGTAATCGTCGAGAAGAGCGGTTCCATAAACCTTTCCCTTACAGGTAATCCGATTTAAAAAACCTGTACTTTCCATTTGGTTTTCAAGAATGTAGTTTGCCGCTGCCAGGGCAAGATGCAAATACTTATCGCTGCCAAAGGTTTGGTAAGCAGTTGAAAGTGCCAATACCATAAGGCTATTCCACGATGTAATTATTTTATCGTCAACAAGAGGGGGCACACGGTAATTGCGGTAAGTGTTGAGCTTGGCCAAGCAGTTTTTTAACCTTACTTCAATTTCGCCCTCAGGCAAACCAAATAGGCTCGAGAGCTGAGTATTAGTAAGCGATCTATATAAAATATTTGTATTTTCCCAGTTACCGGTTGGCGTTACACCGTAGGCAACGCTAAAAAGTTCGGCATCGTATCCAAGGTTTTGTTCTATTTCGCTTTTAGTCCAAGTATAAAACCCTCCTTCAAGACCTGCTGTATCGGCATCAAGTGCGCTGTAAAATCCGCCGGTAGGCGATAGTAATTGCCTCTCGGCAAAGGTAACGGTTTCATCAACAACCTTCTTAAACAAAGGGTTTGGGTTAAGCCTGTAAGCCAATGAGTAAATCTCAATTAGCTGAGCATTATCGTAAAGCATTTTCTCAAAGTGCGGGACAAACCACTTTTCATCGACCGAGTAACGGAAAAAACCGCCACCCACATGGTCGTAAATTCCGCCGTTAGCCATTCGCTCAAGTGTACCATGCACAAAGGTCAACAAATCCTTTTTCTGAGAGTGTTGTCCTGTAACCAATAGATATTTCAGAAGACCGGGCATGGGAAATTTTGGGGCACCCTGTGTTCCTCCCAGCTTGTAGTCAAGCTGATTACGGCAAGTTTCAATGTTATGGGTTAATACATCTTTTAAACCTACTTTACTGACATCAACCTTTGTTCTGATAATCTCAGTGTTTGCAATGCCCTGCGCCAGCTCTTCGGCAACCTCGTAAATGCGTTGGGGTTCATTTTTCCATGTCTCATCAAGGCTTTCCAGAACACTAAGCCAATTTTCCTTAGGAAAATACGTTCCACCGTAAACCGGCCGGCCATCGGGCAAGGCAAAGCAGTTTAGTGGCCATCCGCCACGGCGGGTGATAATTTGAACGGCGTTCATGTAAATTTGGTCAACATCGGGGCGTTCCTCGCGGTCAACCTTAATACAAACATAACGTTCATTCATCACTTGTGCCACTTTTTCGTCGGTAAACGATTCGTTTTCCATTACATGACACCAATGGCAGCTACTATAGCCAATGCTTATCAGTAAAAGTTTATTTTCGTTTTTTGCTTTTTCAAATGCCTCTTTGCCCCAAGGATACCAGTCCACAGGGTTGTATGCATGTTGCAAAAGGTAAGGGCTAACCTCTCGAACCAATCGGTTTGGGCGGGCATCTTTCCAGTTATCCATCAAATTTGGTATCTAATTTGATACACTAACAAAACAAGGCGTATTTTTGTTGAAATTCAGAGGTGTGAATATCGACTCAATTCAAAAATGCTAACTTTGTTTGTTGTTTTCATGAAAATTAAATGGACTATGAAGAAGATATATCTACTTACACTCTCGATGTTTTTTTTGATGCTTGCTAATGTTTTTGCACAGAAGAACGGTTATAGGATTGAAGTTAAAATTGATGGCTTAACCCAAGGCGATTTACTTTTGGGCTATCACTTTGGCGAAAAGAAGTATGTTAAGGATACCGCAACCGTCAACGCCAAGGGAATTGCTGTTTTTGAAGGCGACACCCTTTTGCCCGGTGGTATTTACCTGGTAATTTTGCCTGAAAAGAACTACTTTGAGGTGCTTATCGATAAGAATCAAAGGTTTGGAGTTAGCACCACTAAGGATAAACTGCTGGAAAACCTCAAATTTAGCAACTCACCTGAGAACGAAGGATTCATTCAGTACCAGCGCTTCATGATTGATATGCAGAAGCAAAGCAAGGAACTCTCAGAACAGCTAAAGGAGTCGTTATCCGACACCATTAAGGCCAATGCAATTCGTGAAAAGATGAATGACTTGAATGGCAAGGTGATGGCATACTGGGATGAGGTGGAAACCAAGTATAAGGGGACACTACTTGCAGCAGTTATTAAAGCCATGCGGAATGTGGAAGCCCCAAAACACAACATTCCCAAAGATGCACCAAAATACGATTCGCTGGTTTGGGCTCATAACTACAACTTCAACCGCTATCACTACTTTGATAACATTGATTTTTCCGATGCCCGCTTACTGCGAACCCCTATACTGGAGAGTAAAATAAACGTTTACTTCGATAGGGTTTTGCTGCCCATGCCCGATAGCATTATTCCAGCAGCCATCGAATTGATTGAGAAGGCAAAAGCCAACAGGGAGATGTTCCAGTATGTGCTTTCGACCCTCACCAATAAGTTCCAAACCTCCGACCGAATGGGAATGGACGGTGTGTTTGTTGCCGTTGCCGAAAAGTATTATTTGGGCGGACAAGCCTGGTGGGCCGACCAAAAACTCTTAGACAAAATAGCTGAGCGAGTAAAAGCCATCAAACCCAACATTATTGGCAATGTTGCCCCTGACCTTTGGCTGCCAAATCCCAGCGGTAAATATTACCGGTTAAGTGATGTTAATGCCAAGATTACAGTTGCCTACTTCTGGGATCCGGAATGTAGCCATTGCAAAAAGGTAACACCTGAGCTCAAGAAAGTTTACGAAAAGTATAAAGGAAAAGGATTCGAGGTGTTTGCGGTATATACCCAGGGCGATCAGCCAAAATGGATGGAATACATTAAGAACAATGAACTGCCATGGATTAACGTTTGGGATCCCACGTTCAGCTCAAACTTCCGTAACCTTTACGATATCTATGCCACACCCGCAATTTATGTTCTGGACAAGAATAAAAAGATTCTGGCCAAACGAATTAGTGTGGAAACGCTCGAAAAAATCTTAGAGGAAGAACTGAAATAACAATATACCCAGGGTTAAAACCCTGGGCTAATTCAATTTGCCCTTACAGGGCTATAAATGCACGCGTCTGAAGACGCGCGCAAACATTTGGGTATCAAGACAAGAAAGAAC
>LUYY01000290.1:3809-4074 GCA_001603415.1 Bacteroidales bacterium Bact_07
CGTCTGAAGACGCGCGCAAACATTTGGGTATCAAGACAAGAAAGAACACGCAAATTGCCCTATGCAATGCTTTCCCATTTGCGATGCAACGATTCCCCCTTGCTCTTTGGGTTATGCACTGCGTGCATCGCATAATATTTGGAACACCTCAATACCCAGGGTTAAAACCCTTGGCTAATTCGATTCGCCCTTACAGGGCTATTAATGCACGCGTCTGAAGACGCGCGCAAACATTTGGGTATCAAGACAAGAAAGAACACGCAAA
>LUYY01000291.1 GCA_001603415.1 Bacteroidales bacterium Bact_07
AGGCATTATCCTGATTGTTGCGGCAGTGTTAATCATTATTCTTTACAGCACTGTCAATGTCAAAGATAAAATAATTCAATCTTTATTAATTGCGCTGCCTTTCGCAATAACTGTATTTGCGACGGGCTTTATTACAGCTTCAGTCAGCGGATATTCCAAGCCATCCTATAGCTTCGGATGGAATCTTTATATTGGTGCGAATGAGCAAACTAATGGGGTGTGGAATGAGAATGACGCGGAATTATTCAATTCAATAAAAAATGAATCCCAGGACCCGTCCAAGGTTCAGGAGTATTTCTTTAAACTGGGAGTTGACCGTTATAAAGAGATGGGGTTAAAATCAATCACGCATTTTAAAAGGAAATTAGGCGTATGGCTCGACGAAAACTATATTTCAAATGTTGTAACAGATTGGCAGACAGAATATACAAGGTTTAAATCGGGTGATATGAAGCAAACCTATTTTTTGATTGTTCTCCCTTATAATCTGATAGTGGTCTTAGGAGCAATTGCCGCTCTTATCTTTTTATCATTGGATAAAAAGGCCCCTCTTATTCTGAAAATAATGGGATTTTACATGATTGGAACAATAATGCTCTTTATGGTATTGGAAACCGCTGCCCGCTATAAAGGAGCATATTATGCCGCATTATCGTTGTTGGCGGTGTACGGCTATTGGAAAATATATCTTTGTATTAAAGAAAAAGGCTGCAATATCAAACGTCTATTTGCTGATAACACAAAAGAAAACTAATTTTCACCGTTTTGTTATTGCAGTTGATACAATTTAATAATGGCAGCACTGTCGGAGGTAAGCTATCTAAATATTTCTTTGCTTTCGCGTATGTAACTTATTTATTTATCCTTCTGCCGCAACCGGGACAGTAGTTGGGTGTTTGCTTATACTCTGAGTTATATCCATGACCGAATCTTACAATATCCGCATAGAACCTCCAGTGGCAAAAGTTGCATTCATACATTGTCAGGCATATATGCCTTTCATCGTATGGCAATCCATTATCGCAAACCTCAAATTCCACCTTTTTCAGAAGCTTTACATCGGTTGGGCCGTTTTTTTCCCTGGTTTGTTCATTTCGCACGACCATGGATTTATGCCCGTTTTTTCTCGATGCCCACATCCGGTGGCTCTTCAAGAATGATCTCATTCATAATTTGCAGAACAACTCTTTTTTGCTCAGGGCTTAGTTCCTTTTCAAGCATCAGAAACTCCTCACATTCATCTTTTGTAACAGAACTGTTTCGAACTTCCATGACATATACCTCCCTTATTATTCAAAACAATGCACCTTATTCGCTCCTTCTTGTTTTTTCACTCTTTATTAAAAAAAGAGTATTTCCACTATTATTTTGTATTTTCCGTATGTAACTTATTCTACGTCCGCACGTGTCCTTTGTCAAGAGATTTATACATATTCGTTTACAAACAGACGAATATATTTTATAATGGCTACATTGGAGGTGACTTTATGTTGTCTGTTAATAATCGAATTGCT
>LUYY01000292.1 GCA_001603415.1 Bacteroidales bacterium Bact_07
ACTATGTGCCCGGACTGCGTAATTGAAATTGAGGCTGAATAATGGCAGAAAAAGTTTTGATGAAAGGAAACGAGGCAATTGCCGAGGCTGCGGTTCGTGCCGGCTGTCGTTTCTACTTTGCATATCCAATCACACCGCAGAATGAAATTCCAGCTTATATGGCTAAGCGTCTGCCGGAAGTAGGGGGAACCTTCCTTCAGGCAGAAAGCGAGTTAGCGGCCATTAACATGGTAATGGGTGCCAGCGCTGCAGGTTCCCGCTGTATGACTTCATCTTCTTCTCCTGGAATCTCTTTGAAACAGGAAGGAATCTCTTATATCTCCGGAGCTCAGCTTCCTGCCGTTGTTGTAAACATGATGCGCGGTGGTCCAGGTCTTGGAAACATTTCCGGTGCTCAGGGTGATTACTTTCAGGCAACCCGCGGTGGTGGAAACGGTGACTACCATGTGGTAGTTATTGCACCAGGGACAGTTCAGGAGATGGCTGACTGTACTCTCAAGGCTTTTGAGATTGCCGACAAGTACCGCGTTATGTGTATGATTCTTGGTGACGGTTACCTTGGACAGATGTCTGAGCCTTGTATTCTTCCTGAGTTTGTAAAAGAGTTCCCTGCAAAGCCTTGGGCTCTTACCGGTAAAACTCCTGACCGCAAGCAGAACAAGATTATGTCGTTGAAGCTTTCCGGAATTGACGGCGAATTGAACGCTCACACAAAGGCTCTTTTTGAAAACTATCAGAAGATTCAGGACAACGAAACAATGTCTGAAACCTTTATGTATGACGATGCAGACTACATCCTTACCGGTTACGGAACTTGTGCCCGTGTCTGCAAAAAGGCTGTAAAGATGCTCCGCGAGCAGGGTATTAAGGCAGGTCTTTTCCGTCCGATTACTCTCTGGCCATTCCCAGCAAAAGAGCTTGAAGCTGCCTGCAAGAATGCCAAGAAGATTTTGACTGTAGAAATGTCTATGGGTCAGATGGTTCAGGACGTTAAGCTTAACTGCGGACGTAGTGTTAAGGATGTTGATTTCTATGGCGAGCCTGGTGGAATCATTCCTTCAGTTGATGCTGTTATTGAGAAGGTAAAGAGCTATGAGTAAGAAATATGAATTTCCAAAATCAATGAATGATGTTCCTACACACTACTGTGGTGGCTGTGGTCACGGAATCGTTCACAAGTTGATTGCACAGGTTATTGATGAAATGAATATTCAGCAGGATGTACTTCTTGTTGCTCCTGTTGGTTGTGCAGTTTATGCCTATAACTATATTAATGTTGATTCCTGCGAGGCCGCTCATGGTCGTGCTCCTGCAGTTGCAACTGGTATGAAGCGCGTTCATCCGGATAAGCTTGTTATCAGCTATCAGGGTGATGGTGACCTGCTTGCTATTGGTACTGGTGAAACTGTTCACGCTGCTAACCGCGGTGAGAACATCACTGTAATCTTTATCAACAATGCTATTTACGGAATGACTGGTGGTCAGATGGCTCCAACTTCTCTTGTTGGTCAGGTTACAAAGACAACTCCTTTCGGACGTAATGCTGATGAAGTTGGTTACCCGATTCGTGCCTGCGAGCTTTTGAATACTCTTGTTGAACCAAAGTATATTGAGCGCTGTGCTGTTTACGATGTTCCACACATCAATAAGACAAAGGCTGCTATTAAAAAGGCTTTGACATATCAGAAGGAAGGAAAGGGCTACAGCTTTGTTGAAGTTCTTTCTATGTGTCCTACAAACTGGGGTGTTGCTCCAACAGTTGCTGCTGACTGGGTAAAGGATCAGATGGAGCCTTATTATCCTCTCGGAGTTTTCCGCGATGTTCCAGCTGGAGTTACACCAGAAGCTGCAACTCCTGTTGCCGGCGTAGTTACAAAATAGGGT
>LUYY01000036.1 GCA_001603415.1 Bacteroidales bacterium Bact_07
AAACATAGACTAAGCATGCAACTTTAATTTTCAACATACCATGATAAAAGCATTTAGATACATTCTTTTCACCATTGCTATTTCAGCACCAGTATTGGCTCAGCCTAACCCCGACAGTTTGCTGCAAGCTATAAAAAGCAGCGCAAAGGATTCAACACTACTGAACAATATTTATAATCAACTGGCCAAATCAAAGGACTACCAGGACTCAGTTTACGATGATGTGGTAAAGGAATTTATTACAGTATCGTACTCAAACAACTGGGCTATTGGAATTGCCAAAGGCAACGAACTTGCAGGTAGCAGGTTATACAACAGGGGCAATTTTAACGCAGCACAATCATACTTTGAAAACATCATAACCCTTTCAAAAAAAGAAAAAGTTCCGGTTAACTACCTTGCCAATGCATATAAAATGCTTGCAGGAATTCTGTTCAATACAGGTAAGGCAGAAGATGCCATCGAAAAAGCCAATAAAGCTATTGACTTATACCAACTTGCCAGCGACACGCTAGGCTTAGCCAAAACTATAAACTTGCTGGGCGGTATATACTGGAATCTTGGAAAACTTGACCTGGCCTCCCAGAAGCTCTACCAGGCACTCGAATTAAGAGAAAAGATTGGCGATTCACTTGGTGTAGCACATGCCTACAATAATATAGGATTGATTTACGATACTCAAAAAAAGCAAAACGAAGCGCTTGAAATGTACTATAAAGCTCTTTCCATATACCAAAAGCTAAATGACAACTTAGGAATTGGAAGGGCATGCAATAACATAGCCACAATTCTCAAAGATCAAAAAAAGTACACCGAAAGTCTCGATATGTTTTTGAAATCCTATGAAATAGATGTAAAAAGGAACAATATTGACGACCAAGGAAAAACACTAAACAATATCGGGCAGCTATACTTGGATATTGGAAATCCAAAGGAAGGAATTAGCTACTTTTTAAAAGCTAAATCGGCTTTTGAGCAAAGCCAGAATGAGAATGGGCTTGCAGCTATTTTACTAAATCTTGGCCGTGCCAACTCGCTAACCGGAAACTTAAACGCCTCAAAAGCATTCTACACTCAAGCACTTGAACTTGCTACCAAACTGAAATCAACAGAATGGCAACGCGATGCCCATAAAGGAATTTATACAATACTTAAGCATCAAGGCGACTATAAAAATGCTATTGAACATTTGGAAATGTATAAAATGCTTAGCGATACGCTAAACAGTTTATCAAATCTGAATAACCTTGATAAGTTGCGAATTGAGTACGAAACCGAAAAGAAAGAGCATGAAATTAAATTACTCCAAAAGGACAACGAATTAAAGCAGTTCAATATTAAAAGGCAAAAAGCCATTAATCTATTTCTCCTATCAGTTGTTTTATCCGGTACGGTTATAGTGCTGCTTTCATACATCTACCTTCGGAAACTGAAAAAGGATAAGCATTTACTCCAGGAAATGAATTCCGAAATCCTAATTCAAAAGGAAGAAATTGAAACCCAACGCGATATGCTGGAAATCAACATAAACGAGTTAAACCAGCATCGCATAGAGCTTGCACTCCAAACCGAGCAAATTGAAAAACAGAACAGACTGTTGGAATACGCCAACCACAGAATAACCGAAGGGTTAGAATATGCCTCACTTATTCAGCGTTCGCTACTTTCGAATCCCACCGAACTCGAAAAATTCTTTCGAAAACAAGCCATGCTATACAAGCCAAAAGACTATGTTGGAGGCGATATATACTGGCATCACGAGCTTGACGATGGAATAATATTTTCAATTGCCGACTGCACTGGCCATGGTGTGGCTGGTGCTTTTATGAGCATTATGGCAATAAGCATTCTGAAGGATGCTGTAACCACCTTCAAGCTTAACGATCCAAGTGAAATTGCATCGCACCTTTATACAGAACTTATAAACAGTAATGCCAAACCTTTTGATTCTAACCTGCTATTAGGAATCGATTTCATTATTTGCAAATTCACTAAAGGTTCAAATCAGATGGAATATTCGGGCCACAAGATCTCGTTTGATTACTTCGACTCAAACAAGAACTTTAGTTCCCTACGTCCAAAGCGTAACATCAATCGCCAATCCGGTTTAATTGAGTTTAAAACCGAAACCATAGATATCACTGCAAAAGGTAAACTCTTTTTCTATACCGATGGATACATTGATCAAATCAGCGAAACAAAACGCAAGAAGTTAGGCAAACCCGAATTTATCAAACTACTGAGCCAAACCATCGACAAACCGGTTGATGAACAGGTTGAGTACCTTGAACGTTTCATGGAAAAATGGAAAGGTTCCTACGAACAAGTTGATGATGCCTTGGTACTGGGAATAGAGATTTAGACTACTTTACCCTACCGTTAGTTACAACAAACCAAGGATTGACAAGATCTTCCTTGTTGTACGAAAGTCTTTCGCCTGTTTCGTAGGTTATCACTTTAAAACCGGCACCTTCAACTATTGCCTGACCAGCAGCAGTATCCCACTCGCTCGAAAGCGATAATCGGGGGTATAAATCGGCTTTGCCCTCTGCAATCATACACATTTTTAGCGATGAACCTATTGGAAGTAATTCCAGTTTAGAGTATCGCTCGGACAAATTATTGATATATTGAATGGTTTCGGGTGTGCTATGCGAACGGCTTTCAACAACCACTATGCTTTCGCGCTCAACTGGTAATGGTAACTTTAGTGATTGCGATTGTAAATCTTCAAAAGTCGTTTCATAATTGGGTGAAGCCGTAAGCGACGAAACCATAAAAGAACCTTCGTTCTTGATTGAATAGTAAAGCTTGCCCGTAACAGGCACATAAATTACACCTGCTACCGGGTATTGCTCAAAAACAAGAGCAATATTCACCGTAAATTCACCGTTGCGCTTAATAAACTCCTTAGTTCCATCAAGCGGATCAACAACCCAGAAGTAATCCCAGCCTTTACGCTCTTCATATACAATATTTCGTCCTTCCTCACTGAGAACCGGAATAAAGGTTTTGGTTAGGGAATTCTTTATCTCCTCGTGTGCCAACCTATCGGCAAGGGTTAATGGGGTTCGATCGGATTTAAGATTTACCTGAAAATCGTCGGAGCTATATACTTCCATTATTTTGTAACCTGCCCTAACCGCTGCACTTATTGCGGTAGAAAGCAGGTTTTGAAGTTCTGGCGTTTCTATCATGCCTGTTGAGTAGTTTTGGCTGCAAAATTAAACCAATTTAATATACCAAACAACCTTACCAAAACATGCTTTTAAACCTCTTAAGTATTGAACTTTGTATTTGAAA
>LUYY01000293.1 GCA_001603415.1 Bacteroidales bacterium Bact_07
AAACGAAACCACACAGCAAAAAATTCAATATCTACTTACCGAGAAAGCTGTTATTAAGCAAAAGATTTATGATAATACCCTTGAGGTTTTTGGTTTAATCAAGGAAGTGCTTAAGGAAATTGAGGAAGATTTTAACGATAAGCTGAAAGGCTACGACAAAAGGGTTAAGCTGGAGTATAACGACAGGGGAAAGTATGAGGCAGAGCTAAAGGTTGCAGGCGACCTGCTTATTTTTAGCATGCATACCAATGTTTTTGAGTTTGACCGCGATCACAGCATATGGAAGTTGTCGTATGTTTCCGATAATGTGTTAAACTCCTACTGTGGAATAATTAATATTTACAACTTTTTGGCCGATTCGTTTAAGTACAACAGGCTCGATGACCTAGGATATCTTATTGGTCGTATTTTTGTTAACAGGGAAAATCACTACTTTGTAGAAGGGAAACGCCAAATGGGATTCCTTTACAATAACTTTGGTACTTCCATAATCGATAAAAAATCGTTAAGAACAATCATCGAAACAGCTATAATGTATGCTTTGGAATTCGACTTGCTGGTTCCACCCTACGATGTGGTTAAAATTGCTTCGGTTGTTCAGCTAAATACCAAAATTGAAAATGCAAAGCTTCAAACCGGTAAACGTTTGGGCTTTAGGTTTAATTCTGATGATGTTTTAGAGGAAAAGGAACAATAATCTATCAACATAATTTGGGTATGAGAAAAATAACATTACTACTAGCCGCTGTTGCAATACTTTTAAATTACGGTTGCAACAATAAAAAATCGCAGGTGTCCGATATGCAGAAAAAGGTCAATGAATTTGCTCCGGTTGAGCTCAGGGTTGATATAATCAACTTGTCCGATAAGGAAAAGCAGATGCTTCCTATTCTTTTTGATGTTGCCGAAATCATGGATGAACTTTTTTGGCTTCAAACCTATGGGAATAAGGAGGAATTGCTAAGTAAGATTACCGATGATGCCACACGTGATTTTGTGATGATAAACTATGGGCCATGGGAAAGGTTAAACGATAATAAACCCTTTGTTGAAGGCTATGGCGAAAAACCTTTAGGTGCTAATTTTTATCCATTGGATATGACCCGTGAGGAGTTTGAAGCCTTTCAGGCACCCGATAAAACCAGCCTTTACACGGTGATTGTCCGGAATGCCGATGGCAAACTTGAATCGGTACCTTATCATATTGCCTACAAGGAAAAAATTGATAAAGCTGCCGATTTGCTTCGGAAAGCAGCTGAACTTGCTGAAGATGAAGGGTTGAAGAAGTATCTTTCTTTACGTGCCGATGCCTTACAAACCGACGATTACTACGCCAGCGATTTGGCCTGGATGGATATGAAAAATAACAAAATCGATTTTGTTGTTGGGCCAATCGAAAACTATGAGGATGCACTTTTCAACTATAAAGCCGCATACGAAGCGTACATTCTTGTAAAGGATTTGGATTGGACTCAAAAAATCAATCGGTTTGCTGCCTTGCTTCCCAAGCTACAGGAAAGTTTACCGGTTGAACCCGCATACAAAAAGGAAAAGCCCGGTATCGATTCAGATTTGGGGGTTTATGAAGTTGCCTACTATGCTGGCGATTGCAACTCAGGTAGTAAAACTATTGCCATCAACCTGCCTAACGATCCCCGTGTACACCTGGAAAAGGGTAGCCGCAAGCTGCAGCTTAAGAATGCCATGAAGGCTAAGTTCGAAAAAATACTACTTCCCATTGGAAATATGTTGATAGCCGAGGACCAACGTGATCACATTAAGTTTGACGCTTTCTTTGAAAATGTAATGTTCCACGAGGTAGGGCATGGGCTTGGCATTAAAAATCTTGTTAATGGAAAAGGAACAGTACATGAAGCCTTAAAGGAAATGCACTCTGCATTGGAAGAGGGGAAGGCCGATATCCTTGGCCTTTACATGGTATCGCAATTGGCTCAAATGGGTGAATTACCTGAAAAGGATATGATGGACAACTACGTGACCTTTGTTGCAGGCATTTTTCGTTCAGTTCGATTTGGTGCAGCATCGTCGCATGGCAAGGCAAACATGGTATGTTTTAACTACCTAAAAGAGCGTGGCGCGTTCGAACGCTTGCCCGAGTCAGGAACATATCGCATCAATTTCGATAAGATGACCGAGGCCATGAACTCGCTGGCTAAAGATATTCTTACCCTTCAGGGCAATGGCGACTATGCTGGGGTAAAGAAACTTTTTGAGGAAAAGGGTTTTATTCCCGTTGAACTTCAGGCCGACCTGAATAGGGTTGCTGAAGCTAACATCCCGCGTGATATTAACTGTATTCAGGGAAAGGAGTTGCTTGGCCTGTAAACCAAAAAATTAAGGTCGGATGGTTTGCTTTCCGACCTTTTTTATTCTATTTTTGAAAGCAATATAAAATTTTAGGGGTATGAATCTTTCGTTCAATTTCATTAAATCCGTCTCAAATATTTACGACGAAATGATTGACAATGGTTTCTCCTTGGTTTACCTTGGAGAATTTAGCCATGAGATTACAAAGATGTTTACATCGATGGCTGAGTCAGATATGGAAAAGAATAGCGAAGAACGATCGGTTCAGCGAAAGGTTTACCATGTAATGGTTGAAACGCTGCAAAATATGAATAAGCATTCCGATGAAATTCAGGAACGCAACATTGGGAAAGGCCTTTTTATCATTGGCAAGAAGCATGATACTTACTACATTATCACATCAAATAAGGTTGCCCGTAAGCATAAAGATCACCTGGAAAACGCTTTAATTACTGTAAACAATGCAACACCTGACGAACTAAAGGAGATGTATAAGCGACAAATACGCGAAGGAAACCTTTCCGATAAGGGTGGAGCCGGTTTAGGTTTGATTGATATTGCCCGTAAAACCGGAGAGCCTTTAAACTACCAATTCCTTCAGCTCGACGATCAAAACTTCTTCTTTATTTTAAAGGTCGAAATTAATGCTAAGAAATTTGCTAAGGAGTAAGTTTATTATTTCCTAAATGACAGAGTTAAGGCTATTTCCAAAAATGCTCAATAAAACCATCATTGCCTTTGTAATGATGGTTTATTTTTCTGTTCATGGGTTTTATAGTATTTCCACTTTTG
>LUYY01000037.1 GCA_001603415.1 Bacteroidales bacterium Bact_07
CTTTTAAATACTTACGATAAGGACACCCTGACAATTTACCCCAAACACTTTGATGGAGATTTTGGAATCCCCCAGGGAAAAAGGGTGGTATTTAATTTTCAGACAAATATAAAGGATGCATTATTCTACCAAAACACCCTGTATATCCTGGGTACCGATGGTAAAATTTACCCCTTTAACCTAAAAGCACGTAAATTTGAAAAACCACTTCCTTCAAAAAATCCCTTCAATGCAATTTCAACCGGAAAGTATCTTTATGCCATAGCACCTTCAAATGTTTATCGTTGGCGGAACAATACCTTTGAGGAAATTTTAAACGACACCTATTTCCCTCAAGTAAAAACCATTACCGATTTAGATAGCAGAATTTACCTTGGTACCCTAAGGGGTTTATACCTAAAGCCCAATGCCCAAGACAATCCCATTAAGATTGATGATGGTGTTACAAACTCCCTGATAACCTATAAAAACTTGGTGTTTGCTGCCACCAGTAATGGTGTGGCAAAGATTATTGGTGACAAAGTTGCTAAACGATACCTAAACGGAGAGAACATCACCTGCATAAACGTTGATAGTACAGGAACACTATGGATTTCGAACACCGAAGGGTTATATTGGCTTACCATTGATGGAGATATTTTACAACCGGTTAAAGCCTACCCTGCCAGCAAGGATAGCTTACCCTCAACACAAGTAAAATCGATATCAACCGATGCCTTAGGCGATACCTGGATATTATCGGATGTTTGCGTATCGAAGTATCTTACCCGCGAAAAGCGTTACGAAAGCTACTACGAACCTGGTAAGAGTGCTATTCAAACTAATTTAACCTACAAAATGTTTGAGGATTCCCAGGGCTATGTTTGGGTTGGTTTTACACGAAACGGAGTGGGAGTTGACCGAATCAATACAAAAACACGCACTATCAAACACTACCCCCACCTGCCCTACGACTCCACCTCTTACCCCAATACAAGCATTACCTATTGCATTTTTGAGGATGCCGATGGGAATATGCTTTTTGGCACCGATAAAGGCCTAGCCATATTACCCCCTGGTAGTGAGGCATTCCGCCTAATTGATACAAAGCATGGCCTGCCATCACCTGTGGTTACGGCAGTTTACCAGGATAGGCTTCGCAACTACTGGATTGGAACCGATAAAGGGGTTGTGCGTTACAGCAAAAAACTTAAAAAGGTTGATATCAAAGGCAGCCAGTTTGGGTTTAAAGATGAACTTGTTACTGCTATTGACCATTGGGGTTTCGACACACTGGCAGTTAGCGGAAACTTTGGGGTGTATCTGTTTAACCCCTACGTGCCGGGCAATGAGATTCCTCCCCAGAACATCAAGATTATTTCATGTATTACCGATTACGATACCCTTGCTAATTTCCCTGACCCAAATTCCAAAATCTACATCAAGGCAAGCCATAAGTGGCTCGATATCCAATTTACTGCAACCGATTACACTTATCCCGGGAAGTTAGAATATACTTATTGGCTCAAAGGTTTTGAGGATTCCATTAACGCCCATAAAACCTTTACCCCCATTGCCCATTACACCAATCTACCCTATGGCAAATATACCTTTATGGTTTACTACTCCCGTCCCGATGGTACAACTTCGCCAAAGCCTGTATCCATACAATTTGTTGTAGGTTTGCCTTTCTACTTTAAACCCTGGTTTTTTATAGTATTCCTAACCCTGATTGGCATTATAGTTTACATCTATGAGGTTGAGAAAGTAAAAAGGGTAAAAAGGAAAAGAGATGAGCTTGAGCTTGCAGTTATTGAAAAAACAAAGGAGATAATCTCGCAAAACGAGGAACTGAAAAGTCAAGCAGAACTCATTAAACAGCAAAGCAATAGCTTACGCTTGAAAACCTATCAAATAAACGAAAGCCTTGAGTTTTCAAAACTGCTTCAGACTAACCTGATGCCAGGTGATGCTAATATGGCGGCTATCCTAGGGGAATACTTTCTGATGTATAAACCCAAAGATGTGGTTAGCGGCGACTTTTACTGGTTAAAGGGCAATCCCGAGGAATTTACATTGATCATTGCCGATTGCACTGGCCATGGCGTACATGGCGGTTTTGTGAGCATGATGGGTATCACCCTGTTAAACGAAACCTACACGCATTCAACAGTAAAAAATCCAGTAGACTTGATAGTTGAATTAAACAACCACTTTACGCAAACCATTGGTAACGAGCTTCAAGCCCACGCTTCGTCCATGGCGGTTGAAATGGAAATTTCAGTTTGTATGGTAAACCGGAAAGACCATACCGTTAAGTTTGCCGGTACACATAGCCCTCTCTACCACCTTAAACGGAATGAAAATTCTGCCAATCTGGAAGTTTACAAATCGGGAGGGAAAGCGGTAGGAAATCGTTGGTTTACACCCAATATTCCAATGGTAGAAGTAACAGTTGAAAAGGGTGATGGCTTAATAGTTGCAACCGATGGCCTTTTCGATCAGCTATCCGGGGTCGATAAGAAACGATTTGGACGAAAGCAGTTTGAAAAACTGCTCCTGGAAAACACCAATGGCAAGATGGATGTAATCCAAGGATTACTTGAGCAAAGTTATGAGGCATGGCGAGGCAACGCTCAGCAAATCGACGATATTACTATAGTAGGTTTTATGATATAGCAAAAGAGCCCCTTTACTGGGGCTCTTAGCATTTAGGAAAATCACTTTTGCTTATACAAAAATAATTTGAGTTCCCTCACCAGCTGCCAATTCGTAGAATTGTCCAATGGTAATAATATCCTTTACATGCTCGCTGAAATCCTCTTTCTTAAGTCCAAACATTTCAACGGCAAGTTTGCAGGCATATATCTCACCTCCTCCGGCAGTAATAAGTTCAAGGAACTCATCCACTGGCGGAATATCGAGTTTTTCCATTTGGCTCTTCATCATAGCCGAAACGCCGGCTTCAACACCGGGGAGCATACCCAAAATGGTAGGAAAAGGAAGCCCTCCGGGCATTCGTAATCCTGGATTACCCACGGTGGCAGTGTGTAACCTCTTCATCTGTTTTTTAGTGATTGCGTCGAGGCCAAAAAAGGTGAAAAACACCTTTGCCTCAATGCCTTCCATCACTGCGCCATTTGCCATAACCAAGGCTGCATAAACATCCTCAAGGTTAGCCTTGGCGCATATAATCATCACCTTCTTAATAGGGTGATCCTGTGCGTTTGCCATATTCTATTGATTTAAAAGGTTAAACACAACTTGATGGTTTTGCAATTCCTGCAATACGGCTGGCCTTTTTCAGGGGTGCACCCGGAAATAGTTCATAAAAGCCCTTGGTATCAACCATACCCGACTTTCCAATGGTTCGGATAGTTAATGCTTCACCCTTAAGGGTTTTCTCTCTAATGTATTCAATCACAGCAAAGTGCTTATCGGTTAGCTCTATGCCTTCCTCCTTCGCAATTTCAATGGCAATCTCTTTTGTCCATTGATTTGGATCGGTTAGGTAACCATCGTCGGTTACGCTAACGGTTTTACCTGCATAAACTTTTTCTGCCATAGCTTTATTTATTTTTGGTTAGTAATTAATTTTTAGTTTTCCCTAATTCGCCCATAACTCGGAGTGTAAACGATATAGTGCGGCGAACCTCGGGTTTGCTTAGTTGACGGGCAAGGCCAATCAACGATTTATTGTCAATTTTTTCGTCCATTTCCATAGCCGAAAGGGTTTGTGTTACCTCGGCCAATGCATTCATTACCTTGGGTTGAGTTAAGCTGCGCAGCATTAAGCCAATGGCGGGCATGCTCTCACGGAGGCGAACAATGTCCTCCTCGGTAACATGCTCCTTGAAATCGGCAGCGAGTAGTCCTAACTGCCTAAAGTAGTCGAAGTATCCCTTCTTGTCTAGGTCATCCAGCGCCTTTGTAAAGGCAATACCGGCATCGTGAACTACTGGGCCAATATCGTGAATGAAATCCATAAGGCTTTCCATCATATCCATTAGTTCGCCAAACGTTTTCACGTTCCGCAGCAACTTGAAAACCAGGTAGCGCACATCTTCACCATCAATCTTTATATTTTGAACAGCCAGCTCATCCACGGCGGTTTGGAATGCATCCTTAACCACAATGTTCAAATCCTCAACCAAGTCCTCCACCACCTCGCTGCGCTGTTGCTGCTTGGCCAGCAACTCCAGTACAAGGTCCATTTTGCGGTTGAGCTCATCAATTTGTTGTTGCAAATTATTTTCCATGGCTTACCAGTTTTTAAAGTTCCTTACCAGCCATAGTCATTTGCGATTCAAGCGGGAGTTCTTTGCCCTTTAGCAGCAAATGCCAGTAAATCCAACGGAACATAACCTTTCCGTAGTGATTTATTCGGGTATTCTTTAGCAAGCCAAATGGGCCAATACCGGGTAATGGATATGTTCCGGGGAGCGGTTCGGTTTCGTAGTTAAAATCGATAAGCGAGCCCTTGCCAAAACCAGTTTCGATGTAGCAGTTTGAGTGTCCATCGAACTTTGCAATCAACGGACGACCCTCGATGGCTGCAATAAGGTTGTCAAACAGAACATCCGAAGCAAAGTGAACCACCGATCCAGCTTTTGATGTAGGGATATTGCTTGCATCGCCAAGTACAAAGATGTTTTCCCATTTCTCGGAACGCAGGGTGTACTTGTCGGTTGCAATGTAGTTCATATCATCACCCATACCGCTGCGGGCTACCCAATCGGCACCCATGTTAACGGGGATAATGGTAAGCAAGTCGAACTTAACCTCGCGGCCATCGTATGAGATGATCTTTTTGTTTTCATCATCAACCCGTTCAAGGTAAAAATCGGGAATAATATGAATATTCTTTTCCTGCAAAAGCTCACCAAGCATTTTTGAAGACTTTGGCTTGGTAAATGCACCTGAGAGAGGGGTAGTATAGTAGATATTTACCTTATCGCGAATGCCTTTTTTAACAAAGAATTCATCGGCAAGGAAAGCAAACTCAAGTGGTGCAACCGGGCATTTGAAGGGCAGTTCAGCAATGTTTATAACCATATCGCCACCTTCCCATGTTTTCAAAAAGGTTTGCAGGGCAACGGCTCCCTCGTGGGTGTAAAAATCAAAAATACTCTTACGCCATTCCCTACCAACCAAGCCTGGAGTTTCGGCTGGCTTAATGTGTGTTCCGGTTGCTACTATTAAAAAGTCGTATTCAAGTATTTGACCATTAGTTAGGTAAACAGTGTTTTTATCGGGTTCCACCCGGTCAATCTCGTTAATTATAAATTTTACGCCCGCCGGAATAAAACTTGCCTTAGGTTTAACCACATCGTGCTTGTTGTAAATGCCAAAGGGAATAAATAGGAAACCAGGCTGGTAGTAGTGGTTGGGTTCCTTATCCACCACAGTGATACTCCACTCATCGCGTTCCAAAACCTTGCGGAGCTTGTTTGCCATTATGGTTCCGCCTGTCCCAGCTCC
This sequence comes from Bacteroidales bacterium Bact_07, assembly GCA_001603415.1. Classification (GTDB taxonomy): domain Bacteria; phylum Bacteroidota; class Bacteroidia; order Bacteroidales; family Tenuifilaceae; genus Tenuifilum. The sequence goes on from LUYY01000037.1 coordinate 5,461, forward strand.
TAAAATCACAATCTTCTTCATATATTTATGCTTTATGTTTACGTGATTGTTAAAAAATTATCAATTCAAAGTACGTTATTAAAAACAAAAGTTATAGCTTTATAGCTGTTGATAAAAATCAATCCTGTTATATATCAATATATATAGATATGAATAAAAACATTTGCCCAGGCAATGTTTGCGCTGAATGTGGGTTCCGTTCATCGGTTTTCTCAAAGTTGAGCGATGAGCAACTCGATCAGCTAACTGCTAATAAAACCTTCAACTTTGCCAGGAAAGGCGAAACCATAGCCAAGCAGGATAGCCCTATAAAAGGGTTCATTTTCTTGCGTGTAGGGCTAGCAAAGCTTACCCGTGTAAACCCCGATGGACGTGAGCAAATCATAGGTATTGCCACTCCAAACGACTTTGTGGGCTTACTTAGTATTTTTTCGTCAAAAAGCTACCAGTATAATATAATAGCCATTGAAGATTGCGAGTACTGCTGCGTTGACTACAACCTTGTGATGAACCTAATTAGTACCAATGGCGATTTTGCCAAAACGCTTCTGGAAAAAATATCACAGGTATCGGACTTGATGATGGGTACCCGGCTCGATCTTGAATTACGCCAACTGCGAGGCCGTGTGGCCTTTATTATATGCTACTTTGCCAACGAGGTTTACAAATCACCTAAGTTCAATCTCCCTATTTCGCGTCGCGAAATTGCTGAGCTAATTGATATGCGAGTTGAGAACGTGGTTCGAATACTCTCGGAATTCCGCCGCGATAATATTATTCGTATCGAGGGAACTACCATTGAAATTGTTGACCCCGATAAGTTACGTTGGATAAAGATGCACGGTTAAAATCTATAGCCCCTTGATTTTTCGGGTTAACTCAGTGGAAAAGACAAAATCGTTTAGTTCCTTATTATCGCTATCAAGAATGTTATCCTTGGTGCCCTCCCACCACTTTTTACCATTATGAATAAAAATTACCTTATCGCCAATACCCATTACCGAGTTCATATCGTGGGTATTGATAATGGTGGTAATGTTAAACTCCTCGGTGATTTCCTTTATAAGCTGGTCGATAACCACGGCGGTTTTGGGATCGAATCCCGAGTTAGGCTCGTCGCAAAAAAGAAATTCAGGGTTAAGAGCAATTGCACGAGCAATAGCAACTCGCTTCTTCATTCCACCGCTAATCTCGGCTGGGTAAAGATGATTTGAATTGATAATATTAACACGTTTTAGGCAAAAGTTTACCCTCTCGAGTTTCTCCTCGTAAGTCATGCTGGTAAACATGTCAAGGGGAAACATAACGTTTTCCTCAACCGTGGCAGAATCGAAAAGGGCTGAACCCTGGAAAAGCATACCAATTTTTTGCCGAATTTTCTTCTTGTCGTTAAAATTAAGATTATCGAATCGGGTATCGTTATAGTAAATAGCACCCGAATCCACATCGTGTAGGCCAACAATACACTTCAGCAAAACCGTTTTCCCTGAGCCACTCTGGCCAATAATCAGGTTGGTTTTCCCCTTCTCAAAGGTGGCGTTAATATCCTCTAATACCAAACGCCCATCGAACGATTTATATACATTTTTTACGGTTATCACGAGAGTAAAAGTTGAGTTAGAATAAGATTGAACAGAAGAATAAAGATACTGCTCATTACCACGGCCTGGGTACTTGCCCTACCCACCTCAAGTGAACCGCCCTGAACCCTGTAGCCGTAAAAAGCCGATATAGTGGTTATCAGAAATGCAAATACTACTGTTTTTATCAGTGCATAGGTAATGTAAAATGGTATAAACGCATACTGCACCCCATCGATATACTCCTGGGTTGATACCACACCGGTAAAAACACCCACCAACCATCCTCCAACTATACCCACAATCATACTTAAAACCGTAAGGAATGGATTAAACAGAACGGTAGCAATAATTTTGGGAAGTATAAGAAAACTTGCAGAGTTAATGCCCATTATCTCAAGGGCATCAATCTGTTCGGTAACCTTCATTGTCCCAATCTCAGAGGCAATGTTAGAGCCAACCTTCCCGGCTAGTATCAACCCAATAATTGTTGATGAGAACTCAAGCAGCATGCTATCGCGGGTGCCAAGACCTATAAGGTAATTTGGAATAAATGGATTTTCCATGTTATAAGCGGTTTGTAGGGTGATTACAGCACCCATAAAAACCGATATAATGGTAACAATGCCAATCGACTGTAAACCAAGTTTATCTATCTCCTTTATGGTTTGCTGGTAGTAAACCCGTCGCTTTTCAGGTTTAGAGAATACTTTTTTCAGTAGCAGTATGTATTCCCCAAACATATCAATTGCACTGAGCAATTTCATATCTATTTTATTTATTGCGGATAATTAAAAACAAAGTTAATGGTATATCGAGATAAAAGTAGCATTTTGAGTTGAATATTTGAGCTAAGAATCATTAGTCCTCGCTGATTTATCGAAACCTATTCTTCCTATTTAGCCACCTTTTGATACCTAACGCTTTCCCTTTTAATGCTGAACCCAGCAGAAGAATCTAATCCACCAAAATTCTTTGCCCAACAAATGATATTCTTTGTTATCCGGTTAAAGCATGAAGGCTAATTCATGAAAGTAAAAAGAAGCTGTTCGCTTACTTGCAAAAAGTCAACGTAATGGCATTTTATAAAATGAGGATGTATAGTTGAGCGCCTTTTTTGACCCAAAAAATTGAACTACTTTTGCAATTTAAAATGGAAAAACAATGATTGAAAGCAAAAATCTATACTGTATCATCATGGCCGGGGGCATTGGCAGCCGTTTTTGGCCACTTAGTCGTACCGATAAACCAAAACAGTTCATCGATATACTGGGAACAGGAAAATCGTTACTACAGCAAACCTTTGATAGGATGAGCCGTATTTGTCCCCGGGAGAATATTCTTATAGTAACCAGCAGTGCGTACAACGATTTGGTCCATGAACAAATACCAAACCTCTCCCCTAACCAAGTTCTTCTTGAACCTCTCAGAAGAAATACCGCACCATGTATTGCCTATGCCACCTACAAAATAAAGCAGCAGAATCCAAATGCAATAGCCATAGTAGCTCCAAGCGATCACCTTATTTTAAACGAAGACGTTTTTGTTGATACTGTCCATAAAGCCGCCGAATTCGCTTGCAACAGCAATGCGCTTATTACACTGGGCATTCAACCAAGCCGACCCGAAACAGGTTACGGGTATATCCAGATTGGGAAACCGGTTAAGGAAGTTCCTTCACTTTACAAGGTTAAAACATTTACTGAAAAGCCAAACCTTGAACTAGCCCAAAAATTTGTGGAAAGTGGAGAGTTTTTCTGGAACTCCGGTTTATTTATTTGGAGTATAGATTCAATCACTGCAGCCCTCGAGAGCCACTTGCCCGAGGTTAGCAGTATTTTCAAGGAACTGTCATCGGTTTACGGAACCGATAACGAGGCCAGCTCTATTGCAACGGCATATCCCGAATGCAGAAATATATCCATTGACTATGGGGTAATGGAAAAAGCCGACAACGTTTACGTTTTCTGCTCGGAATTTGGCTGGTCCGATCTTGGAACCTGGGGTTCGCTTTACACTCATCTGCCACACGATCAAAATGGCAATGCAGCCATCGCTCAGCAACTAATGCTTTACCAAACCAGTAACTCCATTTTCAACATACCCAGGAATAAACTCGCTGTAATACAAGGGTTAGATGATTATATTGTGGTTGACACCGCCGATGTTTTACTGATTTGCAAAAAGCAGGACGAACAACAAATAAAGAACTTTGTGAATGATGTTTTGATGAACAATAAAGATTTTGCCTAGCCCTTTTCTGGTTTTGCCCGAAAAAAAAAGGCCGTCGACAATCGACGGCCTTTATAGTAAAGGTATTTATGCTAGTATTCCCACAAATCGTGCTCAAAGTTGAAGAGTTCTGTTTTTATTCTTTCCGACTCAAGCAATGTTCCCAAACCAGTAAAAGTGTACTCGTAGATTGCGCGATTATCCCATACGTTAGACTCTCTAATGATGTATGAGTCAAAATTGCGTTTCCAGAAAAGATCATCGTAGGTGATTCTTTGAGCATCGTTAAAGTTATTATAGGCATCAGTATTGGCGAGGACTTTTCGTGCTTCGGGGAAATAAACCCAAAACGTTTGAATTCTGCTTAGAGTTCCTTCTTGCTCCTCATCACCTCCTGTTTTGCGGTAATCCATACGGTGAAGTATCGGGCAAATACCAATTATACGAACCTCCATCACTGAACGCTGCTTGTCAAAGAACCAGTCTTCCTTCACCATAAGCTCTTTTACATCGCCCCAGCGTATCTGTCCCTTTACAGTAACTTTTACCTCCTGCCCATTTTCATCAAGTTGAGTTTGTTCCTGGTCTTCAGCACCAAGGTTTTTTATAACTTGTTCGTACGATAAGCGTGTGGTAAACTCATCATCAATGGGATCGTATGCATTTATCTCGTTGTACTTAATTGCTCTAACCAGTCGCTGAACTAAACTTTCCCTATCCTGCATCAAGTCAGTAGGATAGTAAAGAGGATAGTTCATTTTCTGGCGAAGGTCAATAATTCGCCAAATTCGTTTCGACCAAAGAACATCCGATTCTCTAACAAACTGATAGGGTATTGGAACCCTGGCCGGTGTGGTTTCACGGGTATAAATCCCATCACGTTCCAAACTTTCCTTTCGATCCTGTGCAATTAGTGCAGAGGATGACAGTAGTATCACGACTGAGAACAATAAAATCCTTTTCATGGCAGTATATTATCTAATCTTTAATACCAAATCGTTCAAATCAACCACATCGCCACTTGGGCCTACAGCCTTAACATCGGTAATAGCAACCTGACTACCCGAGCGCAATGAATTAATAATTCGCTTTTGCTCATCGGTAAACCGGGAACTTGTTGATTCCTTTTCCTGCAAGAAACCGCCAACAGTTGCTGAAACCTTAAAACCTACTACCTTAAACTTAAGGTCAAAATCGAAATCCTGGGGCATTTCAGCTACTACGCCAAGCGAAGCTTCAAGTTCGTTTTTGTTAATAATCTTGCCTGATACACCAAGAACTTTTGGAGTAGGAGGTGGAACCTTTTTCACCCTAAAGGTTTTTGTTCCCATTGTAACCTTACGCTTTCCTTCAGTTTCAGCAAAAACAGTAATTTCTACGGTAGGAGCACCAGCACCTGGTTGGGCTATGTAGCTTCCCATACCAACGGGTTTAATACTTCCACGGCTAATAGTTGCTGATACCTTATCGGGAGCAAAACCGGGAACGGAAATATCAATTGGGTTTTCAACTCCAAGGTACAACACGTTCATCTTGGTAGGAGCAATAACCACGTTTGGTGGCATTACTGTGTAGGAATGTTTAAATGGGCGACGTACAATTGACCCATCGGGTGCTTTCATCTCAATAAGTCCTTGCCAGTTTACTACACCGGTCGAAGAAGCCTTACGGGTTAGTACTGCCCTTCCGGTTTTATTTACAGGTACGTCCTCGGTATTGCCAATTGGACGGTAATCGTAGCCATTGGTTGCGCTATTGAATACTGAATCGTAACGGCAAAGGTAAACTTTCGGAACCTGAGTGGTATCGGATGCTGCAAGGAATATCTCGGCACGGAACTCGCTGCCCTGGAATATAATATTGGAATTGGGAATAACCGTTGCCGAGAGCTTATTAAACTTAAACTCAGCTGCACCAATACTCCCCATCAAGTAATTAAGAATTTCAGCCTCTACATTAAGTATATCTACCTGAACTTTGGTAAGCTGAGGGATCACGGCTATTAATGGAATGTGTTCAAAACGAGCACTTTCCCAGGTATTGTGTGTTCCATCTTCTTTAACGGGAGGATCATCGGTATTTAAAATACCCTTAATTGATTCAACTAGTTCAGGAGCTCTATCTTTGTCAATTAAGCTAACAATATACTCCCTGAACTCAATTAATTTCTGTTTTAAAACCTTTGCTTTCCCATTACCTTCGAACCCAATAAGAATGGTTGCTGCTTTATCAAGATCATTTTTACCTTGAATTAGTTCAGCAATAATTTCACCATTCTGAATGGCGGGAGAATCTTCCCCTTCCGATGACTTTACGATTTCTATCTTTAAATCCTGAACATACTGCATGATCTCGCTGGCTTTTTGCTGGATTTGATCAGCTTTCTGTTTATAAGGCCCAACCTTAACAGGATTTATGCTGTACGCAGCAGCAAACTCATCGTAAAGTTTTTTGTTTTTAAGTCGATAGTTCTCCGTGGTTCTTGATAGGCCATTGTCAACCAATACAAAGGCCTCGAGAACCTCAGATGAAACGTTTAACGCAAGCATAGCTGTCAGCACGAGGTACATCATGCCGATCATCTTTTGCCTGGGTGTCTCTTTTCCGTGTGCCATAAAGCTATCTTAAGCTGTAAAATGCTAAACTGCTACTTTCCATTTGAAAGGGCATTGATGGCTGTAAGCATATTGCCATAAACATTGTTTAATGCAGCCACATTGCTATTCAACTTTTCAACTGCTAACCTGAACTTTTCAGTTTCCTCAACTGTAAAGTTTAACTTCTTAACCATTCCATCAACTCCTTGGTAAACCTTTTCGGCTTCCTTGAGGCGCTGATTGGTTTCCTGCAAATGAAGTTCATGAGCTGCATTTAATGCAGCCATATTCTTGTTCAGGCGTTCTAATTGCTCCTTATAGTTAGTACTACCATCGGTTATGATGTTACCGTTTACCTTCATGGCCTCAGCTAACTGTTGGTAGGTAGTAGCAACCTGCGTTGCAGTTTGTTTATAGGTATTTGCCAGCCCATCGGCTGATACTTTAAGGTTTTCGGCAACTGAATCGGCAGAACCTACAATTCGCTCGCTAACCTTTTGACCAGCATTGGTTAGTTCAGATTCAAGGTTTTTAACGGATTGGTTAACGCCATCCATAAAATTCTTGCCAGTTTCCGACATTACACCGGCAGCCTGTTGAATGTTTTGATTCAAAACATTCATTGACTCATTGAGTGCATGGCCATTTTGGGAGTAATTCTGGGTAAAAATACCTACACTCTCCGAAGCTTTGGATAACTTTTCATTGAAATCCTTAACAACGGTTGCTGAGTTGGATATATCGGCAATTTTACTTGATGCTTCACTGAGTTTATTGAGTCCTGCGCTTACTTTATCAAATAAAGCAGGGCTGATTTCGGCATTCTCAAGCATCTTGTTAAACTTTTCAGTAAAAATTAATGCACCGGGAACGCCAACGGCAGCAGGCTGAGAAGCAGCTACCGGTGCGGCTGCTGCGGCAGTTGCTGGTGCAGCAGCAACAGTTCCCCCTGCGGGAAGCGATGCTAAAACGCTGGTGATTATTTGTTGTACATCCTCAGCCGACAGACCTTGATTCCTTGAGCGACGATATCCTGATATTTCTTCCTCATCGGACATACCGGTTAACTCAGGGTATACTAAAGTCCAGTCAACCTCCTCGTGAATAGGTTCAAAGGCAGAAAAGAAAAATATTATTGACTCAGTACCCATACCTAAGAAAAGCATAGTACCAGCACCTTTCAAGTGAAGAATTTTGAAAAGTGCACCAAGAATAACTACGGAAGCACCCCAACCGTAAAGGTACTTCATAAAGGTTTTCCACTTCTTGGAGGTTACAACTTCTTCTATACTGAACTTCATAGTAGTAATTTTTTCAAGTGATAAAAATTGCTTAGTAATTACTTGGCACCGAGGTATGAGCGTACACAACGGAAGCCAATATATGACTTAGCAGAGTCTTGGTACTCATAGGTACGTGTACCAACCTGCAAGAAATAGCTGATATCTTTCCAAGAGCCACCCCGAACAACTTTGCGTTTCAAAGCTGGTAAATCGGAGGGCTTTGAGTTATACTTATAATCAGGATTCATGTCGTGCATGAATGAATATGCGCTTTCGTCATAAGAATTGGCAGTCCACTCAGCAACGTTACCTGCCATATCATATAAACCGTAATCATTTGGTTCGTAGGTGCCAACAGGAATTGGGATTAAACCACCATCATCCACATAGTTACCACGGAGTGGTTTAAAGTTGGCAAGGAAGCAACCTTCCATGTTACGGGTGTAAGGACCTCCCCATGGGTACATGCTGTGGTTCAGATTACCACGGGCAGCATATTCCCACTCAGCTTCGGTGGGTAAGCGGTAATCCTGAATGGTAATACCCTCAGGGGCAAGAAACTTATTGAGTGTTTGGGTTCTCCAAATACAGAAGGCTGTAGCCTGTTTCCAAGTAACGCCAACTACAGGGTAATTGTCGAATGCTGGATGCCAAAAATAGCTATTGGTATAGGGTTCGTTAAAGGCATAGGTAAAATCGGCTACCCAGCAAAGCGTGTCGGGGTAAACGTTTACCTTATCGCGCATTATGAAACTTTGACGGTTATCAACTTTAACCTTCTCTCCTAGGCTGTTTATAACCTCACCCTGATCGTAGCTGAGTGTTTCATAATTGTATCGGTTGCGCTTTTGAGCGGCTTGCTTAATATCAATCCAGTAGTACTCGAAGAATAGCTTACGGGTATCTACTTCCTTACGTCCAAAGAATTCATCCTCCTTGGAATAGTAAAGGGCATTAAGGGCTTCGCGTTGCTCCTCATCTTCCATATCAATTGGAACTTCCCAGTTGAGAACAGGGGGGTCCAACGGATTACCAAACTGGTCTTCGGTAATTAGGAACTCATCGTTAACTTCACCCAGCAAGCGGCGTGCAATGGAGTCGCGAACATAGTACACAAATTGCCTATACTGGTTATTGGTAATTTCAGTTTGATCCATCCAGAAAGCATCAACCGAAACGGTTTTGGTTGGGGCATTAATTGCCCAGGCAACATCCTGGTCGTTGCTTCCCAGAGTAAATGATCCCATGGGAATGAACACCATTCCCATTGGTGTTGGCTCAGAGAAACTTCTACGTCCAGGAACTCCCGTCAACTCACCAGTATTACCAGGTCCACAACCATATAGTAGGGACGCCAAAATACCTATGGAGAGAAATTTTTTCATAAGGCATCGTTTAT
>LUYY01000038.1 GCA_001603415.1 Bacteroidales bacterium Bact_07
AATGATTGATGGACGCATTCTGAAGGAAACGAAGCAAGATTTTTGTGGCAACCAAGGAATGGCATAACTATTCTTTCTTTTTATGAAATTTTAAAGTACCAAATTCAATCTTGATAGCCCATAGAAGCAAAAAAACCGCCAATTGGCGGTTTTTTAATATCAATAAATGGGGGTCTATTTGACGGTTGACCCATTTGAAACCGAATCGGCAGGTATAACGAGTTGCAATTTGCCATCCACATCTTCGGCCATTAGTATCATACCATGCGACTCAATACCCCTTATTGTTCTAGGTTCAAGGTTTGCCAAAACCACAACCTGTTTGCCAATCATCTGCTCCGGTGTAAAATACTCCGCAATGCCCGATACAATGGTACGAATATCGACTCCGGTATCAATTTTTAGCTTTAACAGTTTTTGTGTTTTGGGTACCCTTTCTGCCTCCAGAACCTTGGCAATGCGGATATCCATTTTTGAGAACTCATCGTAGGAAACAGACCCTTTCAAGGGAGTAACCTTAGCATTTGCCTTCTCGTTAGCCTCCTTTGCTTTACGCAGCTTTTCAAGCTGACGCTCAATGATATCGTCCTCAATCTTATCGAACAAAAGCGAAGGCTCGTTTAGCTGATGCCCCGGTAACAGGATATTATCGCCACCGGCAAGGTTCCAGTCCTTTCCGCTAAGATTTACCATTGCCCTTATCCTTTCAGCGGTAAAGGGGAGAAAGGGTTCTAAAAGTATTCCGAGGTTTGCCGTAATTTGCATGGAGATATTCAGAATGGTTGCCACCTTTTTGGGGTTTGACTTGAACACTTTCCAGGGTTCAGTATCGGCAAGGTATTTGTTTCCGAGGCGTGCCAGGTTCATGGCCTCCTTTAAGGCCTCGCGGAAACGAAATTCATCGAGGTTCTGCTCAATAGCCTGTTTTAACCTGGGTATTTCGGCCAATGTTTCACGGTCGTATTCATCAATATCAGCAATGGCAGGTACTTTTGAATCGAAATACTTCTGTGTAAGAACCATAGCACGATTTACAAAGTTACCCAGAATGGCAACCAACTCGCTATTGTTGCGGGTTTGGAAATCCTTCCAGGTAAAATCGTTATCCTTGGTTTCGGGCATATTTGCAGTAAGTACATACCTTAATACATCCTGCTTGCCGGGAAACTCTTCCAAGTACTCGTGTAGCCAAACAGCCCAGTTGCGTGATGTTGAAATTTTATCGCCCTCAAGGTTAAGGAACTCATTGGCAGGTACGTTATCGGGCAGAATATAACTACCCTCGGCCTTAAGCATGGCCGGGAAAATAATGCAGTGAAAAACAATATTGTCCTTCCCAATAAAATGGATTAGCCGGGTTTCAGGGTCTTTCCAGTACTTTTCCCAGTTAGGTGTTAACTCCTTAGTGGCTGAGATATAGCCAATGGGAGCATCAAACCAAACATAGAGTACCTTACCGGTGGCACCCTCAACCGGAACCGGCACACCCCAGTCTAAATCGCGGCTAACGGCGCGGGGCTGTAACCCTTGATCGAGCCAACTCTTACACTGGCCATACACATTTGGCTTCCACTCCTTGTGTTCCTCCAAAATCCATTTCTCCAGCTCAGGCTGGAATTTATCGAGCGGGAGAAACCAGTGTTTTGTAGCCTTCATTACAGGCTTTGATCCGCTCAACATGGAGCGCGGATCCTTTAAATCGGTTGGGCTGAGGCTTGTTCCGCACTTTTCACACTGATCGCCATATGCTCTATCGTTACCGCAATGGGGGCATGTGCCCATGATATACCTATCGGCAAGGAATTGGCCAACTTCCTCATCGTAGTATTGCTCGGTAGATTTTTCAATAAATACCCCTTTATCGTATAATTTTCGGAAAAACTCGCTGGCTGTTTCGTAATGTACTTTTGAGGTGGTGCGGGAGTAGATATCGAAAGCAATACCAAACCGCTCAAAGGAATTCTTGATAATGGCGTTGTACTTATCAACAACTGCCTGAGGCGTGGTATTCTCCTGACGAGCCTTGATGGTAATGGGAACACCATGCTCATCGGAGCCACACACCGAGATAACCTCAGCCCCCTTTGCCCTAAGGTAGCGGGTAAAAATATCGGATGGAATGTAAACGCCGGCAAGGTGGCCTATATGAACAGGCCCATTTGCATAAGGCAAAGCCGATGTAATAAGGTAACGTTTAAACGATTTCATCTATTTATAAATTAAAAGAATGGCTACAAGCTAAATATTAACTTTTTTGTAGGCACAAATCTAATTGATTTTATTTAAAGAACCGACAAGTAATTCGAGCTGAATTAGGAAACCAAAACCATGTAAATGAAAATAATTTCAAAAAAATAATCTAACTTTAAAGTCCATTTTCAAAGCTGGTGCATGGAAAACATAACTCCTCCATACTTACAACCTGGTGATACAATTGGCATTGTAGCCCCTGCCCGATATATATCGCGCCAGGAGTTACAGCCGGCCATTCGCTTTTTAACATCGCAGGGATTTTTGGTTAAAACGGCTCCCCACCTATTCTCCAAGCACTACCAGTTTGCTGGCACCGATGGCGAAAGGGCTCAAGACCTGATGGAAATGATTGATGACCCTCAGGTTAAAGCAATACTTTGTGCACGCGGTGGTTACGGAACAATAAGGATTCTGGATTTACTTAACCTCCGCAAGCTACAGCAGAATCCCAAATGGATAATTGGTTATAGCGATATTACAGCTCTGCACAGCCTTATTAGCGGGTGGTTTGGCATTGAAACGATGCATGCTACCATGCCCATCAATTTCCCCGATTCGGTTCAAGGAAACCAATCGACTTTGGCCCTGATTAGCGCCTTGAAAGGCGAATCGCTTTACTACGATATAAAGCCTCATCCCTTAAACCTCCCCGGCCATGCCACTGGTGTTCTAATTGGCGGAAACCTCTCCATTCTCTCAACACTCAGCGGTACAACCAGCGATATGTCTTATAGTGGTCGCATACTGTTCATTGAGGATGTTGATGAGTACCTCTACCATATTGACCGCATGATAATGCAGCTAAAACGCTCGGGTAAACTTAAAGCCATAGCAGGACTTATTGTAGGGCACTTTTCCGACATGAAGGATAATATCGAACCTTTTGGCTCCGACGCCTACGAGATTATTTACAGTGCAGTAAAAGAATACCGTATCCCCGTTTGCTTTGGTTTCCCTGCCGGACACTCCGAACCAAACCTTCCATTAATTATCGGTAGAACCGTTGAGATTAAGGTAACCGACGAGGGTGCTAAAGTAGCTTTTTACAAGAATTTAACTTGATATAAGTTCACTAAAACCCGATGGGATAGCAAATAGGCTTTGCGAGACTTGCATGGGTTTTACATTTACTACCCGAATACAACTCCTCACTTTACGGAACCGGGTCCTGTCAACAACCATCAATGGCATAACCCCATCGGCATGGGGCATACTTACCATTTCCTCGATTGCCGAACCCGAATTGGCTAAAGCCCTAAAAAGTTTTGAAACAAAATCGTATTGTATAGGGGTTACCCAGTATGTAGTTTCGGTTTGACTCGTTGGATTTTTGACCCTCCACTGGTAACACCTATTACCATCGATGTCAATATAATTCTCTGATTTGATAATTTCCACATTCGATACCATTAAGGAATTATCAACCTTGACTTTTGAATACATCCTCCTGCTGAACGACACTAAGAATGTGTACCCCTGAGCCACATTGGCAAAGTACGACCTAATAAGCTTATTCCCTTTATCAAACTCGTTTACACGGATATAATCGCCCTTAATGTAAACCTCTACAAGAATGGTATCGTAAGCGCCCTCGCGAATAATATTGACTTTACCCTCAAAACCTCCTACCTTTGGGTAAGCGTTTGGGTTAAATAGCCCTAAAAATATAGCTATGATGCAAACTAAACGCAAGGCAAAAAGAATTAAGTAACACAATTTATATCGATATTTAATAAAATTTGTTACACGGAATGGTAGAAAAAAATAGTATCAATCACGATTTAGGCAGTAAAGGCGAAGAAGTTGCAGCAAACTACCTGGCTGCAAAGGGTTATAAGATTTTACACAGAAATTGGCACTACGGCCATAAGGAACTCGATTTGGTGGCTAAATACAACGATACTATTGTAGTGGTAGAGGTCAAAACCCGAAGCAGCCTTTACTGGGAAGAGCCAAAGGAATCGGTTAGGCGGAAGAAACAAAAACTAATTGTGGAGGCGGCGGATGCGTATGTGCAACAATATAACCTTGACTGTGATGTTCGGTTCGATATCATTTCAATTGTGATTAACCAAGGACTACCCCCTGAAATTGAGCACATTGAGGATGCATTTTACCCAACCCTATAAACTGTTTGTTGAACCGTAAATATTAGCTTTTTGTTATTGACCAAAATTTGAACTTGTTAAGTTTATCAGCATACAAATCAACAATTAGCAGATGAATATTGAAATAATAAGAGAGCATTGCATTGCAAAGCCAGATGTTACCGAGAGTTTTCCATTCGACGACGATACACTGGTTTTTAAGGTGAACGGAAAAATTTTTGCCATGGTGAACCTTAACGGCGGTATTCAGCTTAACCTCAAATGTGACCCTGAATTAGCCATAGAATTGCGCGAAAAATACCAGGCAGTTCAACCTGGCTACCATATGAACAAACGCCACTGGAACACGGTTAACATAGATGGTTCAATACCCGATAAATTAATTCTGGAATGGATTGATCATTCCTACGAACTTGTTAACTCCAAAAAAGGGAAACGGCCAGCAATAGCAAAATGAAAGGTATAACCTAAAAATAATACTCCTATTATCGCCAAAAGCTATAACTAATAGGTTGAAAAATGTAACTTTGGTATATTATTTGAAAATAAAAAACTAAAAAATTGTAAGCCATGAAACCAGTAGTTCAACTTTTAGCAATCCTGATGCTTGCCATATCGGTAAACTTACAGGCACAGGAATCGTTCATTGTTACCCGCATAAATGGCAAGGTAACCAATAACAAGACAGGTACTGAACTTAAAGCCGGCGATGTTCTGCAGCCCTCCGACAGGGTTACATTCGACTCGTTCGACTCATATGTTATTTCCATAGGGCAAAACATGGGACGATACATGATTAAACTGCATGAGCCACCTGCTCCTGAAACCATTCAGCTATCAGCTTTGGTTAAGGATATTGCTGTTCCCACCAAAAGGCGCAGCCTAATGTCGGAACGCTATCGCCCCGACGAGACCGCTGTTAGCGATCTCCGTTCATACTTTGGTAACGATAAGTTCACAGTATTAGGCGATAAAGTTGATATTCCAGTTAATCCGCAGGCATACACTATTGACGAGAACAAGTTCATTGTATTCTACTATAGGGTTAATAATAATCCGGTTTCAAAAAAGTTAGGTTATGAAAACTCAACCCTTTTCATTGAGCGCGATAAGCTGGTAAATACAAATGCCGGCGTAATAACTCAAAACGAGATTCCATCGGTAGCAGTTTACTTGTACGAGAAGAATACCAAAACCAGCGAGGAAATTACCAAGTTTAATCTGGCTTTTGTTGACAAGGAAACTGTTACCAACGAGTTTATGACCATTATTCCTATACTGGTAAAACAAAAAATGGGCAAGGACGATATCAAGAAGTATTTGATTGAATATTTCTACGATTTTTACGGTGCCACCGACTCAAAGTCGATAAAAACTTTTGTTGACGAACTGGTTGATAAGGCTATCAAATGAAAATCCTTCACACAGCAAAGGGGTGCTTTTAGCACCCCTTTTTTTGTAGCCAAAATCAAAAGCGTTCTGTAAAATATGTGGCGTTTTTTTACTTTTTGATGATCTCCATGGTATAAAGTAAAGCTTCTACCTGTCGGAGGTAATTGCGTTTCTCTTTAGATGGCGCATAAACATAAGCCTCAGCAACTATAACTCTTTGGCGTTCTTCATCAACAGTAATATGACTGATGAAAGGGCCACCCATGGGATGTTTATATACATCCCATAAACCACGCATAACCCCGTAGTAACGGTTCTTGTACATCATATCAGTGAGTTGGGGAACAATAAAACTGCTGGTAGTCATATAGGATCCCTTTGTGGGGCCACCAATGGTTTTTACAAACTCGTTGCGTTTCTTTAAAAGGTAATCGACCGTGAAGGTGTTTCTTTCGGTGTATGGGAATGTGTAAAGGATAACGCCTTGGCTGGTAAGAGGTGTTTCATACGATATCCACGCTATAGTATCGTGGTCAAAGTTTAACCGGTAACCTTTGGGGAAATACATTGATACACCATACTTCTTTTCAAGCGTTTCCCTTATGGGCTTTTCCTCGTAGGTAATTGCATTTTGTATAACCCTATCGCGTTCAGCCTGCTCAAAAATGTTTACAATATTATTACGCTCCTTTAAAAGCAACTCCTGAATAGACTGGTAACTTGGACCTGAAATGTACAAAATGGTTTGAGGCGCAGCCCAAACGTCTCTTTTCAACGACATCTTTGCCTCCTTGGCGCCTTTAACCACATCGTTGAAAATGATATTGCGATGCGACTTAAAAATATCGGTAAAAGCCTCGGGAGGTATCATTATCATATCGAAACGTGGCTCTCTTTGGGGCAGGTATGGGACATCCTCCGTTAAAATATTGCTGTAGCAATGGCCGATAGAATCGTTATGGAGTGCCTTAGGCAGGACAACAACCAGTTCATGGGCATTCCCTGTTACATTGGGCAACAACGAACGTTCACCTTGACTTCCCTTTTTGCACGAATGGTTTATTACAACTACAGCTGCCAGTAGAACTATTATCTTATTTTTCATGATCTTAAATATTAGGTTTCAACTTTAACGCTTAATAATGATATTTATTGCAATGCGCCAACCTTAATCAGCGTTTTTGGGGGTTAACCCAAAAAATAATGTTTTGCCCAACGGCAATGGTGCTATCCAATCCCGGATTCCACTTGTAAATATCGTTGAGCGTACAACCAAATTGTAGAGCAAGTTTGTGCAGGCTATCGCCATTCTTAACCGTATAAATGGTTCGGGTTAATGAACTATCAGTTGAAAAAACAGGTAATGCCTTGGGTTTAGTAGTGTTCAGGTAAAGTTCCTTCGATTTTCGGATAAACAGGCCTGTTTTATCGGTGGGTAAACGTAGTACCTGAGGAGTTGGACTCTCGGGAATGTAGTCGTAGCGATAGGTTGGGTTAAGGATACGTATAACGCTAATATCCACATCAATGGCTTTAGCCGTAAGATTGAGATCGAGCGGTTTATTTACCCATACCGTATCGGTTTTACTTAAAGGTATGGAAACAGGAGTGGGCGAAATGCCATGCTCGCGGTAATTCCGCATTACGTAAGCAGCTGCTATAAAAGCAGGCAGATAGTTTTGGGCCGACTCGGGGAGTAATGGGTAAAGCTTCCAAAAATTTTTTTCACCGTTGGCTCGTTCAATGGCATTCCTAACCGGACCTGGGCCAACGTTATAGGCCGCCAATGCTAAATTCCAATCGTTAAAGGTTTGAAAAAGGTATTGTAGATATTGAGCGGCTGCCTCGGTCGATTTTAAGGGATCCATGCGCTCGTCAACAAAGTTATTGACCTGAAGATCGAACATTTTTGAAGTATTAATCTTAAACTGCCAAAGCCCTACCGCTCCCGTTGGCGATACCGCCAAGGGATTCAAAGCCGATTCTACCACGGCAAGGTACTTTAACTCCATGGGTAAACGGTACTTGCTGAACACTTCATCGAAAAGGGGAAAGTAATAATCGGCTAAACCAATCATTTTAGAAACCTGATCGCGACGCTCTATGGTAAATATATCGATATATCGCTTTACGTAGGGATTGTAATCGAAATCGATGGGTGAATTTCGACCAATTTCGGCCAGCTGGCACTCGTAGTAAAGGTCAGGCTTTTGCTTAACCGTATCGGATTGAACTGATGGGGCGAATACCGGGAGGTTGTCAATGGCATCAAAAGTAAAGAGAATATAATCTCGAGACCCTTTAACCTTTAATGGGTTTGAAAAGCCGTTAACGATGAGTAAAGAAAAAAGTGATAAAAGAAACCCTCTTAACCCACAAAGCATAAACTACTCCTTTTTTTCCTCTTCGGTTTCGGCCTCTTTTAATCCTTTTTTGAACTCACCCACACCTCTTCCAAGGTTACGCATGAAAAGGGGTATTTTGCTTGCACCAAAAATTACAAGGATTACGATGGCAATTACAAGCAACTCCCCACCACCAATGAATAGTGTTAGCATACTGAGCCTTTTTACCTAAAAAGTTTAACAATATCGTTAATGTTGGCATACAAAAGCAATGCTAAAAGAATAGCCATACCAACCAGCTGTGCATATTCAAGGAACTTGTCGCCGGGCTTTCGGCCAGTAATAATCTCGTAAAGCAAAAACATTACGTGCCCACCGTCGAGTGCGGGGATTGGGAGAATATTCATAATGGCAAGGATAATGGACAGGAAGGCTGTTAAACTCCAGAATGCCTGCCAATCCCAGGTTGAAGGGAAAATTTTTCCAATTGTTATAAAACCACCCACCGACTCGTAAGCCTTTGTTTTAGGTGAAAAAATCAGCTTAAGCTGTTTTAAGTAGCTCGATATAGTTGCAACCCCCTTTTTAACGCCAGCAGGAATGGACCTTAGCAAGGAGTACTCCTTATGGCGAAGTTCAAAGAACCGAGCTAAATCGGCAACAGGATAAACTCCTATTATTCCAGTTTCGGGGACATCAACATTCAGATCAACTGGATTGCCATTGCGTTCAACCGTAACTTTTACCGTTTTCCCTTTACTTTTCTGCATTTCCGATTTAAACTCATCGAAAAACTGGGCTGATTGGCCGTTTAATGCGATTAACCTATCGCCTTTGGCAAACCCTGCTTTTTCGGCTGGTTCACCTGCTTTAATATCGTCAATTATAAATGGGATTCGGGGGAAAAAGATGATCGGATTTTTTACAAGTTTAGGCAGATAGTCCTCGGAAATATTGATTTTTAGTGTATCGGAATCGCGCAGGATTGTAACTTCACGATTTGCGTTAAGCAGTACATCGTGGGCAATCTGTTGAAAGTTTTCAATCTCCTTTCCGCCCACATAAAGGATTTTGTCGCCATTCCTGAAACCTAACTCCAAGGCTAAGGAATCGCAAGTAACTCCGTATTTAAGATTTTTAGTGGGAAGGTAATCCTCGCCCCAGGTATAAAGCACTGCGCTATAGATAAACAATGCCAGAACAACATTCACAAGCACTCCCCCAATCATGATAAATAAGCGCTGCCAAGCCGGTTTTGAACGGAACTCATAGGGCTGCGGGGGTTGTTTAAGTTGCTCCTTATCCATGGACTCATCAATCATTCCCGATATCTTGACATAGCCGCCAAGGGGTAACCACCCTATGCCGTATTCGGTTTCGCCACGCTTGAATTTAAAAAGTGAGAACCATGGGTTGAAGAAAAGGTAAAACTTTTCGACTCTGGTTTTAAAAAGCTTGGCAAAAAAGAAATGACCCAGTTCATGAAGAATGACCAGGATTGAAAGGCTTAAAAAGAATTGGCCGGCTTTTATGAGTATCTCCATTTTATGCTATTTTGATTTATGAGCTCTACTGATTTTACTCGCGTTTCGGAATCGGTTTGAATGTAATCGGCCAAGGTTGGGTTTCCAATAAAGGGCATGGAACGCATGGCACCTTCAACTACTTTTGGGATTGCCATAAAGGTAATCTGCTCCCTAAGGAATGCATCAACAGCCACCTCGTTGGCTGCGTTTAGCACGCATGGCATGTTTCCTCCGGCTTTTAACGACTCAAGGGCTAAAGCCAGACTTGGGAATCGTGTGGTATCGGGCTTTTCAAAGGTTAATGTGTGGTTTTTACTAAAATCCAAACGAGGAAAATTCGAAGTAACCCTCTCGGGGAATGTAAAGGCGAATTGAATGGGCAATTTCATGTCGGGCAATCCCATTTGGGCTTTTATGGAACCATCGATAAACTGAACCATTGAGTGAACAATGGATTGGGGATGAATAACCACTTCAATTTGCTCCGGATTAAGGCCAAAAAGCCACTTGGCTTCAATAACCTCCAGTCCCTTGTTCATTAGGCTGGCTGAGTCGATTGTGATTTTTTGCCCCATGCACCAGTTAGGGTGATTAAGCGCATCGGCTTTGGTAACATGCATGAGCTGTTCCAAGGAATGGTTTCTAAATGGCCCACCCGATGCGGTAAGTATAATTTTTTCCACAGGGCTGCGCTCACCCACCAAGCATTGAAATATGGCAGAGTGCTCGGAATCGACAGGAAGTATGGGCACCCTGTTTTCTATTGCAATTTTTGTTACTAACTCTCCGGCAACAACAAGGGTTTCCTTATTTGCCAAAGCAATAGCTTTACCTGCTTCAATTGCACGAAGTGTGGGCTCAAGTCCAGCAAAGCCGACCATTGCTGCAAGCACCATATCGATTTCAGACGAAACAACCGACTCGGAAATGGACTGTTTGCCAGTAAAAACCTTGATTGGGTAATCCGATAGCGCCTCCTTTACTTTGGCATAATGGTTCTGATTAGCAATTATTACAGTATTAGGCTGAAATTCAATTGCTTGCCGCACTAAAAGTTCCCAGCTATTTTGAGCTACCAGCAGTTCAACACTAAAAATATCAGAATGCTCCCTGATAACATCAAGGGCTTGTGTGCCAATGGAACCGGTAGAACCCAGTATAGCTATCCTTTTCATACCGGTATACTAAAATTTGATATACTTTGTAGGGTCAACGCTGGCCCCGTGATGCCAAAGTTCAAAATGGAGGTGTGGCCCGGTAGTGAGTTCACCCGAATTGCCAATGATTGCTATAACATCGCCTGTATTTACAAATTCACCCTGCCCTTTCAAGAGTTTACTATTATGCTTGTAAACCGAAAGAAACCCATCCTCGTGTTGAATGGCAATGGTGTAGCCGGTTTCCATGGACCAAGTTGATAGAATCACCGTTCCTTTTGCAATGGCAAGAACGCCTTCGTTTGGTCCAGCTACCAGATCAACACCGTAGTGATTCTTAGATGGGTTATACTTGTTAGTAACTATACCCTTAACAGGCGGTATGAAAAATGGGATATTGCTCTTGCTGGAGGTATTTGTTCCCACGGAAAGGTTGAACATCTCGTCCGATTCAATTTGTAATCGAAGTAAAGAATCCTCATCGGAAGGTGAGAGTTCAACCCTTGATGTTCGTTTAACTGTATCGGTGGTGGTTTCACGACCAGTTAGCGGCTCGCCGCCATTTAAAAGAATATTTATATCCTCGTAATACCGCTGCCATTGGGCAACAACCCTTTCGAGTGAATCGACTTTTAGGGCATTTTTTACGTATCCCTTGCGGGTTTGGCTATCGGGATACCCCGGAATGAACTCCCTGAGTGGGGTAAAAGCAATAAGAACGCTCACTAACGCTACAAGCAGTATGGAAAAACCACCGAAAAATACTATCACATTCATTCGTGAAAGACGAAGTTGCCAAACCTCTTCGTAGGTTTCCTCATTAAAGATACTCAACCTGTACTTATTCCAGAGGTTCTTAAATATTTTAATCTTTTTCTTTGTTGCCACGGGCTTTATGATTATATTCTAAAATCACAAAGATAACAAAATGAGCGATTAGTTGTTTGGAT
>LUYY01000039.1 GCA_001603415.1 Bacteroidales bacterium Bact_07
GCATTATCCATTTGCATGTATGAGTGTTTACACAATCTTTTTTATACTACCTAATATTAACGAAGAAATATATATTAATTTATCGCATTACAATATCGTTTTGGAAAATACTGATTCTTTTTTTGTAGGATTTGAGTTAGTTAGTGCTTCAGAAAATGCTAATGTTGAAGATTTTAACATTACTATGGTGCCAGTTAAAAACTCTCAGAATATATCATATCTTAAAGGTTCATGCTCAAAATGTGATTTTTCAGCGTTTAATTTGGATGAGAAAAATGCGCTCCAACTAAAATATAAAATATATTACAAGTAGTTTGTATGTAAAATTTTTTACAAAATACTAATTTGATCAAAATTTATCGAAAATATAATAGTTGATTAATTGATAAAATATTTATATTTTTAGGCATCAACATAAAAAATAGTAATGAACTTTAGGTTAATAGTGCTATTGTCACTCTTTTTGACAAATTGTAAGCACGAATGCAAGAATGTATCGGTTCGCAAGCCAGTCGATACCATTGGATTTGCTACCAAGCAGTATCAAATTGACTCGGTTATTAACCGAATAAAGGCATATCAGGGCGAAAAACTATCGAAAGCACCGTTAGTAGATGGTTGTAGGCTTGCAGTTTGCCCACACGACGATTACACCTACGTAGGATGGCTATACCCTGCCACACTTCGCAATATCACAGCAAAAACCATTATACTTTTTGGTGTAGCCCATAAGGCACGACGCTTTGGACTGGAAGATGCTTTGGTTTTTGAGAGTTTTACCCACTGGCATGGGCCATACGGAGACATAGCTGTTTCAAAGCTGCGCGATAGGATTTTCAATGATATGCCTAAGGATATGGTTATTCGGCACGATAGCTTACATATGGTTGAACATTCCATTGAGTCGATGTTACCGTTCCTTCAGCATAATAGGCGCGATATTGAGATTTTGCCTATTCTGGTACCATGCATGAACCTCGACCGTATGGGAGTTTTAGCTAAAACCCTTGCAGCTGCGCTGCAAAAAGCCATTCAGGATCAAAAGCTGGAGTGGGGCCGCGATATTGCAATTGTAGTAACTACCGATGCCGTTCATTACGGCGATGAGGATTGGGGTGGTAAGAATTACGCTCCATTTGGGGCCGATTCTGCTGGGTATAAAAAGGCGGTAGATTTAGAACTCGAGATCTTCAATTCCACACTTAACGGAACACTTAACCAGAGCAAAATTCACAATTTTTTTAGCTATACGGTTGACAACCAGAATTATAGGGAATACAAATGGACTTGGTGTGGCCGATATAGCATTCCATTTGCCCTGCTAACGGCAGTTGAACTGAATAAGCTTATGGGTGGGGCTGAACTTACCGGTTTACCCATAGGCTATGCCACAAGCATCGACCACGATCCCTTGCCAGTAAGCGATTTGGGTATGGGTCAAACCGCCCCAGCCAACATTAGGCATTGGGTAGGCTATGCCGCTGTGGTTTACCCGTAGCTATTTGGAGGGGAAATTTATTATGATGAAATTAAAATTAAGCCAGAGCAACTAACTAAAAAAGAAATGCTACTGGTTTAGTATTTCAAAAAATGCTTACCCCCTATTATCTGCCTGTATCAACCTCCGCGTGATAACCCTTACCGGGAATCGTGCAGCCAGATAGCCTATGGCGATAACCACCAGGAAAATTAGGATCATGTCGCTTGCCTGAATGTCCACAGGATAGGCGTCAACAATAAAGTTGCCTCTGCCTTCGAGCCTAATAAGTTTAAAAGTGATTTGCAGCCAGCAGGTTATCAGACCAAAGATGATGCCTATTATGCTGCCACCAATGGAAATTAGCATGCCCTCGAAAAGGAATATCTTTTGGATTAGACTATTGCTTGCCCCAAGGCTTTTCAGGGTTTCCACATCGGCACGCTTATCGATGATGAGCATGGAGAGCGATCCCACTATATTGAACGAGGCTATGATTAGGATTAGGATGAGGATTAACGCTATGGCAAACTTTTCCGATTTCATGGTGCGGTAAAGCGATTCGTTTTGCTGATAGCGATCAAGAACCCTGTATCGGTCGCCAACAATCCTTTCGACATCGGTTTTAATAGCAGAGGCACTTGCGCTTGGGTGAAGTTTGATTTCGATAGCGCTTACCGTTAGAGAGTCGTAAAGCAAAAGATTACGGGCAAACTCAACGGGTGTAATCACATAGCGTGTATCAAAATCCTGCTCAATGGCAAAAATGCCCGAGGGCATAATGGCTTTTTTTATAAAGGCTGCATCGGGGGAGTAGTTTTTACCCCGCCTTGGGATGTAAACGAATAATGGATCGAAATGGGCAAGACTGGCATTTAGGTAGTAGGCTACCCCTTCGCCCATAATGGCCATGGGCTGGCTGCCCTGCCAAAGCTTGAAATCGCCATCAATAATTTTGCTTTTTAATCCGGTTAGCTCGGAGTAGTTGCTACTTACCCCCTTAACAATTCCTATGTGTTGTTTTCCGCGGTAGCGGAAAAGGGCATTCTCTTCAACCACTTCGGCAAAAACAGCCACCTGTGGCATTTGCTTCACCTTCTCGAATGGCAAACTGTCGATTCGGAAACTTTTCCCCTGCTTGGCTTCAATCCTTATGTCGGCATCGATATGGGAGTATAAACTCGCAATCAGGGAATCGAACCCGTTGAATACCGAAAGAACCACCACCAGCGCCATTACACCCGTTGCAACACCTATAACCGATATTATGGAAATGATATTGATTATGTTGTGCGATTTTTTCGCAAACAAATATCGGCGGGCTATGTAGAGTGGAACATTCATTGGTACTATTTCTTTCGGGCTATATAGATGATTTCATCCTTGGGCAGTGCGTAATACTCCACCTCGTGGGGTGGTAGCTGCATAACAAAATTATCCTCTAAAACATCAAATCCAACCGATGCAAGGCGTTTGGCATAGTCGCGCCCGTATAGTCGGAGATGGTCGCGCTGTTGGTAATGCTTTTCCCGGAGCTCGGGTGTGTTGTATTCAGGTTTTTCAAGGGTTTGCTCCATGGCTAAATCCATGGGGACCTGCAGTATGGCAAACCCGCCCGGCTTAAGCACCCGGAGTATTTCGGCCATTGCCTTAAGGTCGCTATCCACGTGTTCAAGCACGTGGTTGCAAATAACGATATCGAAGGTATTATCGGCAAAAGGCATTGCCTGTACGTCGAGTTTTACATCGGCCCAAGGCGATACGAGGTCGGCTGTAACGTAATCGATATTCTTTAACTTCCTGAATGGCTTTAAGAAACAGTATTCAGGGGCAACGTGCAGTACCTTTTTGGAAGCGGTGAAAAAGTCGGTTTTCCGTTTCAGGTATAACCAAATCAACCTATGCCGCTCCAGCGACATTGAGTTTGGTGCCAGTGCATTTTTCCGGACATTGATTCGCCCGTAGGGCAATAGCTTGCGGTATTTAACCCCGTCGATTGGGTCTTGAAAGCGGTTCCCCCTGTAAAAAAGCCCTAGCACCTTCATAAAAAAGGAAGCAAACAGCTGCAGGTAGTGCCGGGGTATAAAGCGGGTAGTTATCGAAACTAAGCGACTTATCATTTACGGGTTCTACTCTTTAAGTAATTGGTCAATTTTTTCGATGTAGTCGAGCGAATCGTCGATGAAAAAGGTTAGCTCGGGTATTACCCTTAGCTGATGCCTAACCCTTTTGCCCAGCTCGCCCCGTAGAAATTTTGAATAATCTCTAATATGCTCGAGTGTTTTATCGGCGTCGGTTGAGGGGAAAATGCTCACGTAAACCTTAGCCACCGACAAGTCGGGACTCACCCTAACCTGGGTGATGGTAAGCATTTTACCGGGAAATTTGGCTGCTCCTTCGCGCTGTAAAATCTCGCTAAGTTCCTTTTGTATAAGCC
>LUYY01000294.1 GCA_001603415.1 Bacteroidales bacterium Bact_07
TTTTTATTCTTTATTCATGCTTATTGTATAACAATAAAGGAAAAAAATCGGTAGCCAGTGTTACTGATTTATTGTTTGGTTGAGTTCGCAATAAACTACGGGGGTGAAGATGATCCGGAAACTTAGGAAGTCAGGCAGAAATACATTGAAGACTATCTTCTTTCCTTTTGCGGCAGAAGTCGTGGATGACCCTGGTTCATTGTAAGTTGGCGATATTATTAAGGTAATAGCTATTGAAAGTGTTTTGGATTTATATGTTACCGTCATGAAAGCAAGAATGGGCAGAAAACAGTATTCATTTTACATTTATCAGCTGGGATCGGTTAGGATATGAGGTAAAAACTACCATCTGATTGATGACTGCAACTTCCGGTTCAGCAATCGGTAAAGGAATAACCACATTGCAATATGAGCTTTTCGAGACAACTTCCACTTTTGACTGTGACCAGTTTTTAGGGTATAATGAAATCAGAGATTTAATCTTGTCTTAAAGTATATTTAAGGCCTTTAAGAGGTGATATAGTGTGACAATTAAAGATATAAAAGACGCGGTGATTCAGGTTGCACCTGCCTATCCGGTACTTAGCATCGACTTGTTTGGCTCATTTGCTAATGGTGAGAATACGGAGGAGTCAGACGTGGATTTGTTAGTATACTTTGATGAAAAAGTTGCAAGTTTATTTGATATGTCAGGGCTTAAGCTTGATATTCAGGAAAAATTGAACACCAAAGTAGATATAGTTGCCGGCCCCTTAAAGGAAAACAGTTACTTAACCATCGACAAGAAGGTAAGGATATATGGAGCATAGAGATATTCAATTACTGAAAAAGATCATATCCGAATGCAAAGATATTATAAGGTATACTAATGAAATCGGTGAAAAAGGATTCCTCGAAAATGATGTTTACCAAAAAGCAACAGCAATGTCGCTTCTTAACATAGGCGAACATGCCAACTTATTAAAGAGGGAGTTATGGACGGAGTACAAGGATATCCAGTGGCGAAAGATCGTTGACCTTAGAAATATAGTGGCACACGGATATGGTGAATTAAGGATGGAACTTGTCTGGAATTTATCACAGAAAGAGGTTCCGTTGCTAATGGGGCAACTTGAGGATTTGTTGAAATAAATAAAACAGATAATGTTTTATAACAAACACGATTGAGCAATAATGTCAGGACAGGGTGGTAGAGTGTCAAGGAGACGGAAAGCGTCGCGTCCCCATGTCACAATATCCTTGCCTTATATTATACGAATATCAGGCAGTTTTCTATTATTCCGCATTGTATATTCTGTACATCAGGACAGCCACTTCCGCCCTTGTAGCATTCGCCAGCGGATATATCCGGTCTTTATATCCTATGATAAGGCCTGCCTTTACCAGTGCGTCAATTGCACGTTCAGCATAGGACGCTACCTGGGATTTATCGGTAAATTGATTCAGAGCGGACAAGTCTCCTGTCGAATCCAGTTTATTGGCGATTTTCATGGCTCTTTCCGTCAATACTATCATATCCTGACGGGTAATAGCCTCCCGGGGAAGAAAACGGTTATTTCCCACACCCAGAGTAATGCCCAGCTTCCGGGCAATCCCAACGCCATCGTAATAATAGGCACCCGGTTCCACATCGTCAAAGTTATCCTCCACCTCAGCCCACAGCCCTAAAGTCCTTACCAACAACAGCAGGTAGTCTGCCCGGGTGATGTTTAATGTGGGTGAATAGGCGTTTCCACCGGTACCATTGATAATGCCCTTGGATGCCAGAACTTCAATGGATTTTTTCGCCCAGACTACGCTGTCCAGGTCACCAAAGGTCTTTTGCACATAGGCTACGGCGTAAGAGCTGAAATGGGTTACCGTAAAGGTTACTCTCCCGGTTTCAGGGTTATAGCGCCCATTAGGAACCGAAATAACATTTCCTTCCCCGTCGATATACCAGACCACAATATGCTCCGGATCTGCCAGCTCATCGGCTGTGGGCGTATATGGGATTGATACCTTGATCGGAGCTTGCGGATTATTCCACTGGCTTTGAGTACCTCCCAGCGACAGGGTGAACTGAACTAAAGGTCTGTCACCGATT
Source organism: Bacteroidales bacterium Bact_07 (assembly GCA_001603415.1). Lineage (GTDB taxonomy): Bacteria > Bacteroidota > Bacteroidia > Bacteroidales > Tenuifilaceae > Tenuifilum. The sequence continues at coordinate 2,087 of LUYY01000294.1, forward strand.
GTTTCTTTCAAGTCATCAGGTAAGCTGGATTTATCCCCGCTGCCAATCGTGATGCTGATTTCCTTTCCTTCCGCTTCCGGGATATCTGCCAGCATGTTGCTGGGAATGGTGATTTCACCTGCTTCGGTAAAAAGCTCCAGTTTTCCTTCACCCGGATCCCCGGACAGGCTGCCGGCGGGGAGCCCCAGGGAATAGGCATCCACTTCGGGAATGGATGGTACAAAAATGGTGGATGTTCCTCCATTTGAGAAAATATCTTCTGACAGTGTTTTCAGATCAACCACTGCAACACCTGTTGTCGTATCAATATGAACCGGAATATTTTCCGTAATGCCTCCCATGTTACTGTGTACGCTCGCGGCAGGAACGACTGCCGGTGTTGGTGCAGGTGAAGGTCTTGGGGCAGGTGACGCATCGCTCTCATTGGCAATAGAGACTTCTATTGTCTTCCCCACCGAATAATCCGTCTGCCTGAGTATTTCATCCAGCAGTTTTACAGTGCTCAGGGTCACTTGGCCTTTTCCTTCCGCTTTACCGGTGAATGTTAACGTACACAATATCACATCCCCGTTTTCCGGCAACTGGTTCTTCGTTTTAGCTACCGCGAATATAATTTTATTTTCACCTGTATTCGGTAAAATTTTATGTTGAGCTCCTTGAACATCGGACGTAAGGCCTACGAAATTAAGCAACGTATTGTCAAATACGAAACATACTTCACAGGCATACATGTTATGTATATTTTTTCCGACAACGGTTACCGTGAAGCTTTCTCCGGTGTTTACACCGGAGGATCCGGACAGGATGTCAAAGGTAACGGAAGCAGCGGCAAAGACTGTACCTGGGAAAAGCATCAGATTAAATACCATTGCCGCGGCCAAAAAATATGGAATGAGTTTCATCTTCATATCATGCTC
>LUYY01000295.1 GCA_001603415.1 Bacteroidales bacterium Bact_07
TTACTATTGAAATAAATGATGCATCTCATGTGTATTCTGTTATAATTGCAAAAATTTCTTTTTTTACAAATTTTCTCGCAACTGCCATCATTGCTCAGGATATTACCGAGAAACACAAAAGTGATGAGAAACTCCATTTTCTGGCTTCGATGATATCTTCATCTGAAGATGCAATTATTGGAATAGATCTTCATGGAATTATCCTGTCTTGGAATGATGGTGCTCATAAGATATTTGGATATAAGAATGCTGATGTGATTGGGAAAAGCATTTCCCTGATATTTCCACCAGAAAAAAAAGAGGATTTTTCATATTTTCTCAATAAAGTAATGACAGGAGAATTAAATGTTCTAAAAGGTACCTATCTGCTATCCAGAAATAATGTCGATACAGACATCTCGTACACGATCTCTCCTGTAACCGGCGATAATGGAAATATTATCGGGTTATCAATGATTGTCAGGGACATAACTGATTTTAATTCGATACAAAAAGCATTAATCTCCTCAAAAAAAAAGATCAAGATTTTATCCGGCATTACACGACATGATATCCTGAATCAGCTTCAGGCACTTGATGCATTCTCTGACCTGATTAAGCCATCTCTGGTGAAAGAACCTCAGGCTTTGGAATACCTCCGGCATATATCTACCTGTAGTAATAAAATCAGACAACAGATACAATTTACACGGGAATATGAGGAAATTGGTGATAGTGTTCCTATATGGCAGCCTTTAGATATGGTGGTAAAGGCCGCAGCTATTGATTTTCTTCCAGAAACGATTGTTCTTAACCTTGAGATTATGGATTGTGAATTATTTGCAGATCCCATGCTGATGCTCGTTTTCTATAATCTGATCGATAACTCAATTCGCCACGGGAATCATGTTACAAAGATCCAAATCTCTCTCGTTCAAGATGTATCTGGAAATGCTGTCCTTGTTTATGAAGACAACGGTATTGGCATTCCTGATTCATTGAAAAATCAAATCTTTGAAAAGGGATATGGAAAAAATAACGGTCTCGGGTTATTTCTGGTCCGTGAGATTCTGGAGATCACAGGATTTGAGATTAAAGAGACTGGCAGGGAACACGTTGGAGCACGATTTGAGATCACCATTCCCACACGGGCATTAAGGAAGAATCGAACATGAATAATGATATTTTCGTACTGGTATTCTCATGGTAATAGAGCTTTTATCCTATGATGTCAGTCCTATCAACAATCTCCTGAAAATAACGATTGCAATAGGGTTTGCATTGGCATCCTTCATCCTGTTTCAGTGTCAAAAAAGATATGGCGGATTATTGCATCAGATATCCATCCTGCTTTTTATTTCCGCTTTTGCTGCAACACTCTCCTCATTTTTTAGATTCCAGGGCGACTTTTATACATCCTATAAGTGGGGAGAGAGTATTGTCGGCTTGTTTTTTGTTATCCTGTCCCTTATTATTGCATTAATCATCCGAAAAAAAATTCAAACCATTACCCATCTTTTTGTAGAAAATGAGGGCCCAGAATGATCGAATTTGAATTTATGGACTATTCAGCCAGTCCATTCAACCCTCTATTAAAAATAGTTATCTTCATTTTATTTTGTGTAACGGCTGTTGTATATTATGATGCCAGGAGGACAATCGGCGGAGAAATCCGTAAAATAATAGATTTACTTCTCATATTTTCCCTCTTTATGGCTCTCGGTTCCATCTTCAGATACTTTGGTCATGGCACTGATTTTGGTTTTAATTCAGATTATTCATTAAAGTGGTTCCAGA
>LUYY01000296.1 GCA_001603415.1 Bacteroidales bacterium Bact_07
CCCCTCTAAAACCGAGGTGCAAGCCATACTTCGCAAGGGTATTGAAACCATGATTAAGGAGTTAAGTTAATAATAACATATTTGTAATGAAAGCGCTACGAAATTATCTGAATAAGATTAAACCGCACTTTCAGAAAGGTGGAAGGTTTGAGATGTTTCACTCAACCTTCGATGCGTTTGAAACTTTTCTGTTTGTGCCCGATACGGTTACTACCAAGGGTAGTCATATACGCGATTCCCTCGATTTGAAGCGTACCATGTCCATTGTGATTATCGCTTTAATGCCCGCAATGTTATTTGGCATGTGGAATGTTGGTTATCAGCATGCCCTTTCCATTGGAGCAACTTGGAGTTTTTGGCAAACATTCTGGTATGGTTTTATTAAGGTATTGCCCTTGATTGTAGTAAGTTACGGTGTTGGGCTTTCCATTGAATTTGCTTTTGCACAGTTTCGTGGGCACGAGGTTAACGAGGGATTCCTGGTTAGCGGTTTGCTAATTCCCCTTATCATGCCGGTTGATGTTCCCCTATGGATGCTTGCCATTGCTGTTGCCTTTGCTGTTGTTATAGGCAAGGAGGTGTTTGGGGGTACGGGCTACAATGTGTTCAATCCGGCTTTGCTGGCAAGGGCATTTCTCTTCTTTGCCTATCCTTCCCACATGTCGGGCGATAAGGTTTGGATTGCCGGGCTGACTAAGGGACAAGGAGTAATTGATGGTTTTTCGGGAGCTACGCCCCTTGCCAAAGCCGCGGCTTACCAAATCGATCAGATGCCATCGGCATACGATATGTTCATGGGTTTCATTCCTGGATCGGTTGGAGAAACATCAACGTTAGCCATACTTATTGGTGCTGCCATTTTAGTTATTACCGGCATTGGTAGTTGGAAAATTATGGTTTCGGTATTTGGGGGTGGACTTGTAGCCGGGCTTTTGTTTAACACTTTTGCCGTTAACCCCTATATGGAAATCCCTGCATGGCAGCATCTGATTATGGGTGGTTTTGCTTTTGGGGCGGTGTTTATGGCTACCGATCCTGTAAGTGCCTCGCAAACCGAAAAAGGAAAATGGATTTATGGTTTTCTTGTGGGTTTCATGGCATTACTGGTTAGGGTGCTTAACCCCGCATACCCTGAGGGGATGATGCTTTCCATCCTTCTTATGAACGCTTTTGCACCACTGATTGATTATTACGTGGTGGAAGCCAACATTCGTCGGAGAATGAAACGCGCCAAAAAGGTTGCTAACGTTTAAACATTGCTAAGCTATGAATTTACTGGATAAGATAAAAAGCATGGATCGCAACAGCAATACCTATACCATTATTTACTCATCAACAATGGTAATTCTTGTTGCCATGCTGCTGGCAATAGCTTCAACAGCGCTAAAACCTGCACAAACCAAGAATATAGAAACCGAAAAGAAAATCGATATTCTTCGTTCCATAGGCAAGGCCGATGGCATTGAACAAGCCTCAAATAAACATGCCTTTGTATCCGAAAACTTCAATAAGTATATTCCTGAGCAGGTAGTTGTCAACTCAAAGGGCGACACCATAACAGGGTTAGTTGCTTTTAACATTGATATGAAGGTTGAAATATCGAAACCCATAGAGCAGCGCAACCTTCCGGTTTATAAGGCAAAACTCGATGATGGAAGCGTAAAGTATATCATTCCGCTTCGTGGTCGTGGGCTATGGGGCCCAATTTGGGGCTACATTGCTTTAAATGATGATTTGAACACCATTTACGGTGCCACTTTTGGTCATCAAGGTGAAACCCCAGGTTTAGGCGCTGAAATTTCAACAACAGAGTTCCAACAGCAGTTTAAGGGAAAATCAATTTTCCAGGGCGATAGCATTTTAGCTTTCACCTCGGTAAAAGTGGTAAAAGGAGGTGCTACACCAAACGATCCCCATGGTGTTGATGCCGTATCAGGGGGTACAATTACCAGCAAAGGGCTCGAAAGCATGCTTTTCGATTGCCTATCTGCTTACCAAAATTATTTTGTCAAAGTAAAAAACAACATAAGCCATGAGTGAGGTTAAGGAAAGAGAACCCTGGTTCTCGCCCAAAAACATAAAACTACTTACCGAGCCAATAGATTCTAAAAACCCTGTTACTGTTTTAGTTCTAGGTATCTGCTCGGCTCTGGCTGTTACTGTTAAACTTAAACCTGCCATAGTAATGGCCATTTCAGTAACGGTAGTAACAGCTTTTTCAAACCTGATTATTTCGCTAATCCGGAATTCCATACCTAACCGCATTCGTATCATTGTTCAGCTGGTTGTAATTGCTGCACTGGTAATACTGGTCGATCAGATTCTGAAAGCTTATGTTTACGATGTAAGCAAGCAACTTTCGGTGTTTGTAGGGTTAATTATTACCAACTGTATCATCATGGGGCGCCTTGAGGCATTTGCACTGGGCAATAAGCCTTGGCCATCGTTCCTCGATGGTATAGGTAACGGACTGGGATACGGTTTAATTCTGGTTATTGTTGCCTTTTTCCGTGAGCTGCTTGGTTCAGGCACTCTTTTTGGATACAGGGTTATACCTGTAGAATGGTACATCAAAAATGGTGGGTTTTACGAGAACAATGGTATGATGATTCTGCCACCCATGGCATTAATTACCGTTGGTATTATTATCTGGATACAGCGAAGCCGAAATCGTAAGCTCATTGAGGAGTAACCCTTAAAAGAATTAAGTTATGGAACATCTGATTAACATATTTGTCAAGTCGATTTTTATCGACAACATGGTTTTTGCGTACTTTCTGGGAATGTGCTCGTTTTTGGCAGTATCCAAAACCGTAAAGACATCGATGGGGCTTGGAATAGCTGTGGTGTTTGTTATGGCTATTACCGTGCCCGTAAATTTCTTAATGAATAAGTACCTGCTACTACCCGGTGCACTCAGCTGGCTCGATCCCAGCTTTGCCTCACTCGACCTTAGCTTCCTGTCGTTCATCATGTTCATTGCAGTTATTGCATCGATGGTGCAACTGGTGGAGATGATAGTTGAAAAGTTTTCACCCGCTCTTTATAACTCGCTGGGTATATTTCTTCCTCTTATTGCTGTTAACTGTGCAATCCTTGGTGGTTCACTTTTCATGCAGGAACGTGAGTACGAAACCCTTGCCGAAGCCACTGTGTTTGGTGTTGGCTCGGGTATTGGTTGGGCATTAGCCATAGTCAGCATGGCTGCCATTCGTGAAAAGTTGAAGTATTCTGATATTCCAAAACCCTTACGCGGTTTGGGTATTGCGTTCATTCTTACAGGTTTAATGGGTATTGCATTCATGACCTTTATGGGCATCAAATTGTAGAATTTGTAAATTATTTTAACCATGATAGTACTTTCAGGAAATGGAACCATTATAATTACAGCAATAGCAGTCTTCCTGCTTATCATTTTATTGCTGGTTGCGGTTCTGCTTTATGCCAAAACCAAACTTACTCCCCAGGGAAAGGTAAAATTGTTGATTAACGATGAGCGTACCCTTGAGGTTGATCCGGGGGGAACCATTCTTTCCACTTTATCTAATAATGGTGTTTTTCTGCCTTCGGCTTGTGGTGGTGGAGGAACCTGTGGTATGTGTAGGTGTAGAGTGCTGGAGGGCGGTGGCAGTATTTTACCAACCGAAGTTGGATTTTTTACCCGCAAACAGCAAAATGACCACTGGCGTTTGGGTTGTCAGGTAAAGATCAGGGAGGATCTAAAAATTGAAGTACCCGAAGAGGTTTTGGGTATTAAGAAGTGGGAGTGCGAAGTGGTGTCGAACCGCAATGTGGCAACTTTTATCAAGGAGTTTGTAGTTAAACTACCCGAGGGCGAAAAGCTGCACTTCCGCTCAGGTGGTTACATACAGATTGACGTGCCTAAGGTTGAGGTTGATTTTGCCAAAGATATATTTGTAGAACCCGAGTTTCGTGATGAATGGGATAGGTATAGGATGTGGGATTTGAAGATGAAGAACACCGAGGAAACCTTCCGTGCATACTCTATGGCCAACCACCCTGCCGAGGATAATATTATCATGCTTAATGTTCGTATTGCTACCCCACCATGGGATAGAGAGAAGAATGCTTTTATGAACGTTAACCCTGGGGTTTGCTCAAGCTTCATTTTCTCCCGTAAGCCCGGCGATAAGGTTATGATTTCAGGCCCTTACGGTGAGTTCTTCATTAAGGATACTAATAATGAGATGATGTTTATTGGCGGTGGAGCGGGTATGGCACCCATGCGTTCGCATATTTTCGATCAATTCCTAACTAAGCGCACTAAGCGTAAGGCCACTTTTTGGTATGGCGCCCGTTCGAAACGTGAAATATTCTACGAGGAACATTTCCGTAAGATTGAACAGGAATTTCCTAACTTTAAGTTTACCATAGCCCTTTCCGAGCCAAAGCCGGAGGACAACTGGACAGGACATGTTGGATTCATCCATCAGGTTATCTTCGATAACTACCTATCTAAGCACGAGGCTCCCGAGGATATTGAATACTACCTTTGCGGACCTCCTGCTATGAATGCTGCTGTTCAGAAGATGCTTTACGAGTTGGGCGTACCCGATGAGATGATTGCATTTGACGATTTTGGCGGATAAAACATTGTTTAACTTAACTTAATATTCCTTTAACCCGCATTAGCTAATGCGGGTTTTATCTTTGCAGCGTAATTAGAAACAGAAATAAGTAAGTTTTCTCATAGGCATTTGGTTTTTGAGTTAGGTTTAGGTTTGGTTTTAGGTTAAGGGTACAAAATGGGGCTTAAAAGCCCCTTTTGTTTTTATATTGATATTTAGTTTTTACTCAAGGGCGGATAGGGTGGAGTGGAAGCTAATTTTTTATCTACAATATCCGAAAGTAGAATATATATCTCATCAATTGCTTTTTTGTCATCAATTATCTCTATCATTTCATCCTTGTTAAGAATCTTAAGAATAAAAAAGGAATCAATGTCGATGTTTAATCTCAAATACTGATAGAATCTTTGGTTTTC
>LUYY01000040.1 GCA_001603415.1 Bacteroidales bacterium Bact_07
GATAAGGATAGCCTTTGCTTTTTTCGGAAAACACCAGGGCGGGATCATGAGCCGCAGGCGCCCGGATCACTTACTGAAAATTACGGTATTAAAAGGCTATCCCTAATTCGGATAGCCTATATTATTGGTCATTAAAATATTAGTTTCAATTAAACTATTGCCATTCCAATAAATCAATATAGGTATTGAAACATAACCTTTACTTATTATGCAAAGCAAATTTTTATTAGCGTTTTTGATGCTGTCTACAAATCTATTTGCACAAAACAGCCCCAAAAGGCCGTTAAATCATAATATTTATGATGGATGGAACGATATTGCAAAACCAGCAATTTCAAATAATGGCAAATTGGTTAGCTATGAGGTTAACCCTCAAAAAGGCGATGGAATGCTATGGGTTTACAACGATTATGATAAAAATACCTATCAGTTTCCAAGAGGTTACAATGCAAAATTCTCGCCCACAAGCAATTTTATAGTTTTTCAAATCAAACCACAATTTGAGTTTATCCGCAAGGCCAAATTAGCCAAAAAGAAAACTGAAGAAATGCCAAAGGATTCGCTCGTGGTTTTTGTTTTCGCAAATGCAAAAAAGCAACTCTATCCTAACGTAAAATCGTTCAAGGTTCCTGAAGATGATGGAAACATTGTAGCAATTTTCACAGAGTTTGAAAAACCAAAGGTTGAAAATGACTCAACTAAAAAAGAGCCCAACAAAAAAAGCCCTTCCAAAAAAGCAAATTCAATAGGTTCCTTAATATTGCTAAATCCTTTAAACGAGCAATCGCAAAAAGTTGATAGCGTAAGCCAATACGCTGTTAGCAAAAATGGTCAATTTATTGCATACAGCAAAATGATTGGCGATTCAATAAAAACATCATTGCTTTACATTTTCAACACTCAAAATTTCAATGCTATTGAGATTTTTAAATCAATGGGTGAGATATCGCAAGTTAACTTTGATGATAAAGGTAGCCAATTGGCTTTTGTTTTCACCGGCGATACGGGAAAAGTTAAGGAATACTCACTATACTACTGGGACTCAAAGAACCAAAATCTTCAGCGTATAGTTGACAAATCATCAAAAGGCATGCCCACAGGATGGATGGTTAGTCAACATTTCGAGCCCAATTTTTCAGCCAGTGGTAAGAGGTTATTTTTTGGAACAAGCCCAATTCCTGTTAAAGAAGAAAAGGATACGCTGCTCGAAGACGAAAAAACGATTCTGGATGTGTGGAGTTGGACCGATACACTTTTGCAAACCCAGCAAAAAGTTAGACTGAAAGATGCAGACAAAAAATCGTATTTAGCAGTTTACCATATAAAGGAAAAAAGAATGGTACAACTTGCAAATGATTCAGTAGAAAGAGTTAGAGTTCTCCTAAAAGGGGATGCGCCCTTGGCGCTAGCAGCCTGCAATAAACCCTATTTGTACTCCATGACATGGGAGAGTCCCTTAAAATCGGACTATTACTTGGTTGACATCAATACAGGGAAATATGAACTTTTGCTAAAGGGATTACCGTTCCAGCCCCAACTTTCACCATCGGGAAAATACCTTGCATATTACAACCCTGCCGATAGTTCATGGTACACATGGAGCAAGAAAGATGGTAAAACCCTAAGCCAAACCAAGGGTTTACCTGCTAACTTTTACGATGAACAAAACGACATACCTCAAATACCTGAGCCATACGGAAGCGCTGGTTGGGTAGAAAATGATAAATTCTTTTTGGTTTACGACATGTTTGATATATGGGCGCTAGATCCAACTGGCAAACTAAAACCCATAGGCATTACAAACGGATATGGAAGAACTCTAAAAAACACCTACCGTATTATCAGAACAAACGATAACGATTACCTTGAATACAGCAACAATGAGCTGGTCGAAGTATTTAACAAAAGTACCAAGCAATCCGGTTTTGGGCTAATACGATTTGACCAACCTGGTGGAGTTGATCAGAAACTATTCACTAATCATAAGTATAGGTATGCATCAAAAGCCAAAGACAGTAATACTCTAATTTGGCAAAGAGAATCGTTTACCGAATATCGTGATCTTTGGATTAGCGACATGGAATTTTCGAATGCAGCCAAAATTTCAAACGCCAACCCCAATATGCACGACTATAAGTGGGGTATAGTTAAGCTATACAAATGGATTGATTTCAACCGCGATTCAGTTGAAGGGTTAATATATTTACCCGAAGATTTTGATCCAAACCGCAAATACCCCATGATGGTTTACTTTTACGAAACACATACCGATAATCTTCATAATTTTTACGATCCAAAACCAAGCCGATCGGTAATATCACCCTCCATGTATGTTAGCAACGATTACATCGTATTCATGCCCGATATTAAGTATCGGATTGGTTATCCGGGACAAAGTGCCTATAACGCCGTTATAAGCGGTACCATGGCGATAATTAATGAAGGCTTTGTCGATAAAGATCGAATAGGAGTTCAAGGCCAAAGTTGGGGTGGATACCAGGTGGCTTACCTTATCACTCAAACCAACCTGTTTAAAGCAGCCTCGGCTGGGGCGCCTGTATCAAATATGACAAGTGCGTATGGAGGAATCCGCTGGGAATCGGGAATGGCTCGTATGTTTCAGTATGAACACACCCAAAGCCGTATAGGTGGCACCCTTTGGGACAAGCCGTTGCTATTTATTGAAAACAGTCCCATATTTCACGTGCAAAAGGTGAATACACCATTACTAATAAGGCACGACGATGCCGATGGAGCCGTTCCTTGGTACCAAGGCATTGAACTTTTTCTTGCACTCCGTAGGCTTGGCAAACCGGCATGGCTTATTAACTACAACGACGACGACCATAACCTTACCCGTTACCCCAACAGGGTTGATTGGTCAATTCGCATGCAGCAATTCTTTGACTATTACCTTAAAGATGCACCAATGCCTATGTGGATGAAAGGAATACCCCAAATCAAGAAAGGGAAATACATGGGTTATGAACTTTCAGAATAGACACTATTTTTTAATTTTTATTCACTTGATTATCAATTAGATAAATACTTTTATTTAAAATAAGTCTAAATTTATTTTGTATATCCAATTATTATGCCTTACTTGCACCCGAATTAAAAATCACAACAAATGAACAAAGGAACAGTAAAATTCTTTAACGAATCAAAAGGATTTGGTTTTATTAAAGATGCAGAAACAAGTGAAGAGTATTTTGTACACGCCACTGGATTAAAAGATCAAATTTCAGAAAACGATGAGGTTACTTTCAACCTTGAACAAGGAAGAAAAGGACTAAATGCAGTAGATGTTAAATTGGCTTAAGTTATCCTACATACTTGTTTAAATCCCGGTTATGCCGGGATTTTTTTGTTTATTAATCTTGAACCTTCTTAAGCTATCTTTGTTAACCGATAAAAATACTAAAGCATGAAAATTCCCCCAATAGTCATTTTTCTATCGATAGTTCTTGGCATTTATACCCTTGTTAATTTATACCTATTTTATCAAACCCGACCAGCGTTTGGTTTACCTTCTATTGGAACTGCATTGAAGTTCATATTCTGGTTTATTGTGCTATCATATCCTCTAGGCCGAACATTTGAGGCCTTTACTGGAGGCCAAATACCTACACTACATGTAAAACTAGGATCAATTTGGTTGGCATTCATGCTTTACCTAACACTACTTTTCCTTCTATTTCAATTAACCACAACGCTTGCAACCTGGTTGTTTAAAATTGATATAAAAAATTCACTTGAATTGCATCGTTTGGTAGTTGGAATAATCTACTCAGCTGCTTTAACAATAATTTTAACTGGCTTTTTAAACGCCATCAATCCGAAAGTTAACCATTTTGAAATTAGTACCACAAAGCCGCTACCTGACGGGAGTTTAACAATTGTTATGGCCTCTGATATCCATTTAGGAACAATTATTGGCAAAAACGATTTAGCAAAACTTGTCGAGAAAATTAATTCTCAAAATCCAGATATAGTTTTACTTGTGGGCGATATTTTTGATGAGGATATAGCACCTGTAGTAAACGGAAAAATGGGTGATCTGTTTGAACAAATAAAAGCAAAATATGGTGTTTATGCTGTAACCGGGAACCATGAATTTTTCAGCAATCATCAGGCAAAAATTGAATACTTGCAAAAACATGGGGTAAATGTACTTAACGACACCATCGTGTCAGTGGCAAACCTCAATATCGTAGGGCGTTACGACCGGCAAAGCAATTACGCACTGGGGCAAAACCGTAAAGCCTTGTCGGAATTAACCCAAAATTTGGACAAAAGTAGGTTTACGATTGTACTCGATCATCAGCCTTTCAACCTTAACGAATCCGTTGAGGCAGGAGCTGACTTGCAGCTTTCGGGACATACCCATCATGGCCAGATGTGGCCTTTTAACTACATTACCCAAGCAGTTTACGAGGTAAGTATGGGATATAAGAAAAAAGGTGAAACTCACATCTACGTATCGCCCGGCTATGGCACATGGGGGCCAAGAGTTAGGCTTGGGAACCGACCAGAGATAGTGGTGATAAGGATAAAGGACAAAGAGCCTGTCCCGCATTAGCGGGAATAAAGGATAAAAGATAAAGGTTAAGGTTTAAGGTTTGTGATAGATTCAGCCAAAGCATCCCTTTGTCATGCTGAGCTAGCCGAAGCATCTCTTTGCTCTTTTGCCCTTCTGTCGGGTCTTAGATCCTTTGCTACGCTCAGGATGACAAGTTAAGTTGATGGTTGAAAGTTGATTGTGCTGCAACAGGCTATAAAACCTTACACAGTGAAACTTTCTGTTACCCTGTGTAACACTGTGGTTCTGTTTATGCTTGTAGTAAGATTCATGAAATCAGAATGTTAACTTTATATCATATTGAGCATAACGTTCTGCCATAGATGGGTTTTTGGTAATTTAAAGATCCCTGTTAATAACTTATTCCTCTCAATTTCTGCAACTTATAGTATTTAACAATTCATGCACCGCTGTTGGTTTGAGTATTTTTCTATTTTTGTTCTTGAAATTTTGGCAGAATGGAGAATTTTATTGTATCGGCCCGAAAGTATCGTCCGGCTACGTTTAAAAGCGTGGTTGGGCAAGCATCAATTACCACTACCCTTAAAAATGCCATTCAGCGCAAGCAATTGGCCCAAGCCTACTTGTTCTGCGGGCCACGTGGTGTAGGTAAAACAACCTGTGCCCGTATTTTTGCCAAAACCATCAACTGCCAAAATCTCACCCCCGAGCTTGAAGCGTGCGATGTGTGCGAGAGCTGCAAATCGTTTAACACCAATCGCTCATATAACATTCACGAGCTTGATGCCGCTTCAAACAACTCAGTTGAGGATATCCGAAAGCTGATAGAGCAAGTTCGTATCCCGCCACAAATTGGAAAATACAGCGTATATATTATCGATGAGGTTCACATGCTCTCACAAAGCGCATTTAATGCTTTCCTGAAAACGCTTGAGGAACCTCCAGCCCATGCCATTTTCATTATGGCTACAACCGAAAAACACAAAATCCTCCCTACCATTCTATCGCGTTGCCAGATATTCGATTTTAACCGAATCCGTGTTGAGGACACCGTAAATTACCTTGAATACATTGCCAAATCTGAAGGGGTGGATTACGAGGTTGAAGCACTCAATATTATTGCCCAAAAGGCCGATGGGGCCATGCGCGATGCGCTTTCAATTTTTGACCAGGTAGTTAGCTTCAGCGAGAACCATATCACCTACCAAAAGGTAATTGAGAACCTAAATGTTCTCGATTATCAATACTATTTTCGGTTAACCGATAATTTTCTTAAAGGCGATTATGCCGACTCGTTGCAAATTTTCGACGAGTTACTATCCAAAGGTTTCGATGCACAACAGTTCATTACCGGGTTAAGCATGCACCTAAGGAATATTTTGGTATGTCACGATCCTAAAACCATTCCCTTACTTGAAGTAGGAGCCGCCATTGCTCAAAAGTATAAGGAAATGGCTTTGGCCTGTCCTCCTTCATTTTTAATTGAAGCCCTTCAGGTAACCAATCAGTTCGATGTGGCTTTCAGGCAAAGCCCTAACCAACGACTTCATGTTGAACTGATGCTTATTAAGCTTTGCGGGCTTAATCAAAAAAAAAAATCTGACGACAGTCAAGTAGCGGATTCGGAAGACTTTGGGTATGATCAGTCCAAGCCCCCGATAACAAAATCCACAGCATCTGCCAAAACATCGCAAGCTCCAATAAAAAACCCTATTCGAACCACATCTATTAAAAGTGCCTTAAGCGGTACGTCACAGAAAGAGGTTCAGAAAACCGAAGAGCCAAAACCAGAAGTATCTCAGCAGAGCACTCAAACTATAGCTGACGATAAAGAGTTATCGTTGGAGGAAACGCTGCAGGCCTGGAATTATTTTGCTGAGCAAATTCAAAAAGATAAGCCTGCACATTATAGCTTAATGCAGGTTTATAAGCCTATTCTTAAAGAAAAAAACACTATTGTTATTCGGTTTGAGGGGCAAATACAGGTTGAACTTTTTAGTGAGATCAAAAAAGACTTACTCACACACCTAAAAAAAAGCCTTGGAACATTAAATGTCGAAATTAGTGAAGAGGTAGTAGAAAGCATCGAAGACGCCGGAAAACCAAGACTTTACACCCCCGACGATAAGTTTCGTTTTATGGCCGAACGCAACCCTGCCCTACTCCGCTTGAAACAACAATTGAACCTTGATCTGGATTAATTGTTATTTAGGTAGCAATTAACTATATTTGAATTCAAAACCCTTAAAATGCTAAAACTATGAATAAACGATTAGAACAAGCTATCAATGAGCAAATAAATGCCGAAATTTGGTCGGCATACCTTTACCTATCAATGTCGGCACACTTTGGAGCTCAGGGCTTTAGTGGCTTTGCTAACTGGTTCAAAATTCAGTGGCAGGAGGAGCTAACACATGCCATGAAATTTTTCGATTACCTAATTGAGCGCGGAAGTAAGCCTGAGCTCAAGCCCATTAAGGAGGTTCCAACCAAATGGGATTCCCCCCTCCACGCCTTTGAAGAGACGCTAAAACATGAAAGGGAGGTTACCCGCTTAATCAATAACCTTATGGATATTGCTATTGAGGAAAAAGACCATGCCGCAAAGGGAATGCTGCAGTGGTTTGTTGACGAGCAGGTTGAAGAAGAGGCCAACGCTCAGGAAATAATTGATACTTTAAAGCTAATCAATGGTAACGGTAATGGTCTTTTCATGCTCGACCGCGAACTTAAACAACGTGTATTTGTAGATTCTACAAAGAAAGCAGCAGAATAATAGATGAATCTATTAATGAATAAGAAGGGGCTTTCATAGTCCCTTTTTTATTTTTCTTAAACCGAAACCGAATGGGTCAACAGAAGTTATTAAATCAGGAGTCTAAATCCCGAATAACTTATCTATATTCTTATTAATCAATGATATATATAAAATGAACTAATACCTACGTTTATATAAACTACTCTGTTCACTTTTATTATGAAATTGTGGCATTTTAAAACTTTCACACTGTCTTGTTAACAGTTTTAAACTCTAATTCGCCAGTTTCGTTTCGTTATAAAAAAAAATCAAGTAAATTTGTAAGCTTCAAAAAATCTTAAATTTCTACAAAATGGGCTTAAGTAACTTTCTTACCAAATTTTTTGGAACTAAATCGGATCGCGACCTACGCGAGCTGATGCCAATTGTTAATAAAATCAGGGAGGTTTACCCCAGATATACTACCCTAACCAACGATCAGCTAAGGGAGGAAACTGCACGACTACGGCAAACTGTTCGCGACTATATTGCCGACGACGAAGCCAGAGTTGAACAGCTAAAAGTGCAGATGGAATCGGATGAAATTGACTACGAAGAAAAGGAAAAGCTATACAAGGAGGTTGAACGCTTAACCAAGCAAATCGACGATAAGATTGAGGAAGTTCTAAACCAAATTCTTCCCGATGCCTTTTCCATTGTAAAGGAAACAGCCCGTAGGTTTAAGGAGAATGAAACCATCGAGGTAACAGCCACTCAATTCGACCGCGACCTTGCTGCCCGAAAAGATTTTGTCACCATTCAGGGCGACAAAGCCATATACAAAAACCGATGGATGGCTGGAGGCAATGAAATAGTTTGGGATATGGTGCATTACGATGTTCAGCTCATTGGTGGAGTTGTTCTACATCAGGGTAAAATTGCCGAAATGGCTACCGGTGAAGGTAAAACCCTTGTTGCCACACTGCCTGTATTCCTGAATGCTTTAGCAGGCAAAGGCGTTCATGTTGTTACAGTGAACGATTACCTTGCTCGCCGTGACTCTGAGTGGATGGGACCCATTTATGAGTTCCACGGGCTTTCCATTGACTGCATCGATAAGCATCAACCCAACTCTGAGGCTCGCCGTAGAGCTTACAACTGCGATATCACCTACGGAACCAACAATGAGTTTGGTTTCGATTACTTGCGCGATAACATGGCTATTGCCCCCGACGACTTGGTACAACGCAAACATCACTATGCCATAGTCGATGAGGTCGATTCCGTTTTGATTGACGATGCCCGAACCCCACTCATTATTTCCGGTCCAGTCCCCAAGGGCGATGACCAAATGTTTGAGGAATACAAACCCAAGGTTGAAAAGCTTGTTAATGCCCAACGTGCACTCATCACCCAACTCTTGACCGATGCTCGTAAATTAATTTCCGAGGGAAAAACCGAGGAAGGCGGTAAACTGCTTTTACGGGCTCATAAGGGCTGGCCTAAGTATAAACCCCTCATCAAATTCCTTAGCGAACAAGGCAATAAGGCGCTCCTGCTCAAAACCGAAAATTTTTACATGCAGGACAACAACCGCAACATGCACCTTATTACCGATGACCTTTACTTTATTATTGACGAAAAGCAGAACTCAGTTGAGTTAACCGATAAGGGTATCGATTTGATGACCAGTTCGGCTGAAGATCCAAAATTTTTCGTCCTTCCCGATATTGGCAGTGAAATCGCCGAAATTGAAAAAATGCCCATTTCGCAAGGCGAAAAGTTAGCCAAAAAGGACGAATTACTTAGAGAATATGCCGTGAAATCGGAACGAGTACATACCGTTCATCAGCTTTTAAAAGCATACACCATGTTCGAAAAGGATGTGGAGTATGTGGTGATGGATAATAAAGTGAAAATTGTTGATGAGCAAACCGGTCGTATTCTTGAAGGCCGCAGGTACTCCGATGGGCTACACCAAGCCATTGAGGCTAAAGAGCATGTTAAGGTTGAGGCTGCTACCCAAACCTTTGCTACAATCACGCTGCAGAACTACTTCCGCATGTACCATAAACTGGCTGGTATGACAGGTACTGCCGAAACCGAGGCTGGTGAGTTCTGGAGTATTTATAAACTCGATGTTGTTGTAATACCTACCAATA
Organism: Bacteroidales bacterium Bact_07; assembly: GCA_001603415.1. GTDB lineage: Bacteria > Bacteroidota > Bacteroidia > Bacteroidales > Tenuifilaceae > Tenuifilum. The sequence goes on from LUYY01000040.1 coordinate 9,443, forward strand.
AACCAGTTATCCGCAAGGATATGGACGACTTGGTTTATAAAACCAAGCGAGAAAAGTACAATGCTGTTATTGACGAAATTGTAAGACTTCGCGACGCTAATCGCCCAGTTCTGGTGGGTACCACATCGGTTGAGGTGTCGGAATTGCTTAGCCGAATGCTTAAACTCAAAGGCATACCACACAATGTGTTAAATGCAAAGCAGCATCAACGCGAAGCCGAAATCGTAGCCCATGCAGGGATACCCAAAACGGTGACCATTGCCACCAACATGGCAGGCCGTGGTACTGACATTAAGCTTACCCCCGAGTCGCGTACTGCAGGTGGTTTGGCCATTATTGGTACCGAACGCCATGAATCGAGACGTGTTGACCGCCAGCTGCGTGGTCGTTCAGGACGCCAAGGCGATCCGGGAACATCGCAATTCTACGTTTCGCTTGAGGATGACCTTATGCGCCTATTTGGTTCCGACCGTATTGCCAAGGTCATGGATGCCATGGGGCACAAGGAGGGCGATGTAATTCAGCATTCAATGGTATCAAAGTCCATTGAGCGCGCCCAGAAAAAGGTTGAAGAAAACAACTTTGGCATTCGTAAGCGACTGTTGGAATACGACGACGTTATGAACGCACAGCGTGAAGTTATTTACAAACGCCGTCGCCATGCGCTATTTGGTGAACGACTCGACGTTGACATCTCAAACATGTTCATGGATGTTTGTGAAGCTATTGTTAACGAATACCATGGCAATTACGAGTACGAGGATTTCAAACTTGAAATAATCAAGCAGTTCTCGCTCGATGTTCCCATCACCGAAGACGAATACCTTGAACTAAAAACTTCCGAAATTGCACATAGGCTCTATAAGGTAGCCCTTGAATCATATGATCGTAAGGCACACGAAATTGCCCGTCAGGCATACCCTGTTATCAAAGAGGTTTATGAAAAGCAAGCGGCAGTTTACGAAAATATTGTAGTTCCCATTTCCGATGGTCAAAAGGTTTATCAAACAGTTACTAACCTTAAAAAAGCATATGAAACCGGTGGGAAGGAACTTATTCGTTCATTTACAAAGAACATCATACTCTTCACCATTGACGAGTACTGGAAAGAGCATCTGCGCGAAATGGACGACCTTAAACAAAGCGTTCAAAATGCAGTTTATGAACAAAAAGACCCATTACTCATATACAAACTGGAGGCTTTTGACCTATTCCGAACCATGATAGATAATCTTAATCGCGATATAGTTTCTATTCTCGTTAAGGCATTCATTCCGCTTCGCGATCCCAATCAGGTTCAGGAGGCACGTCAAACGCGCAGAACCGATATGAGTAAGTATCAAACCAGCCGTACCGATACCCTACAACCCGGTGCAAATACACAGGAGCAAAGCCGCCAGCCCGTTAAGGTTGAGGTTAGGGTTGGCCGCAACGATCCATGTCCTTGCGGTAGCGGCAAAAAGTATAAGAATTGCCACGGCAAAAACCTATAAATACTGAACTGTAAGAAACAATGACAGCAGAGAAGTTTGTTCAAGAAATTGCAAAATCGGCAGCAGAAAAGTTATATAACCAACCTATTGCCGAGAGTTTAATACAAATTCAAAAAACCAGAAAAGAGTTTGAAGGCGACTACACCATGGTCGCCTTTCCGCTGCTAAGGTTATCGCGCAAATCGCCCGAAGAGACATGCAAGGAGATTGGCGATCAAATGGTTGCATTAAACAGCCAAATTGAGCGATACAACGTTATCAAGGGCTTTTTGAATATCACCCTATCAAAATCATATTGGGCTAACACGCTGAATTCCATAACCCAAACCGATGAGTTTGGATTTACCAAACCCAAAACGGACAAGCCTGTCGTTATAGAATTTTCATCACCCAACACTAACAAACCATTGCATTTAGGTCATATTAGGAACAACCTGCTTGGCTTGTCCATTTCCCGAATAATGGAAAAGTCAGGTAAACGAGTTGTTAAGGTTAACCTCGTGAACGACCGTGGAATTCACATCTGCAAGTCGATGCTTGCCTGGCAAAAATTTGGCAATGGCGAAACCCCACAAACAAGTGGAAAAAAGGGCGATCACCTGGTAGGTGATTACTACGTAAAGTTCGATAAGGAGTATAAGGCTCAAATCGAAGAACTTAAATCCAAAGGAATGTCCGAAGATGAGGCAAAGGTTAAAGCCCCCATCATTCAGGAAGCTCAGGAAATGCTTAGGCGTTGGGAAGCCAAGGATCCCGAGGTTATAGAACTCTGGAAAACAATGAACGGTTGGGTTTACCAAGGTTTCGATAAAACCTATGCCGATTTGGGTATCAGCTTCGATAAGGTTTACTACGAATCGGAAACCTACCTTTTGGGAAAATCGGTGGTAATGGACGGCCTTAACCGTGGGATATTCTTCAAAAAAGAAGATGGTTCGGTGTGGATTGACCTTACCAGCGATGGGTTAGATCAAAAATTGCTTTTACGTGGCGATGGGACTTCGGTTTATATCACCCAGGATATTGGCACTGCCATTCAGCGTTACAACGAGTTCATGTTCGATGAGCACATCTACGTTGTTGGAAACGAACAGGAATACCACTTTCAGGTATTAAAGTTGATAATGAAGAAGTTGGGCTACCACTGGAGCGATGCCCTATTCCATCTATCCTACGGCATGGTTCAGCTGCCCGAGGGCAAAATGAAATCGCGCGAGGGCACGGTTGTTGATGCCGATGATCTGATTGAAGAAATGATTGAAACAGCACGTCAGATGTCAGAGGAGTTAGGAAAACTCGATGATGTTGACCATGGCCTAGCATCGGAGGTTATCAGGATGGTGGGTTTAGCAGCGCTTAAGTACTTCATCCTAAAGGTTGATCCCAAAAAGAACATGACCTTTAACCCCAAGGAATCCATTGATTTTAACGGGAATACAGGCCCATTCATACAGTACACTCATGCCCGAATTAAGTCAGTTCTTGCCAAGGCAGTCAATGCAGGCTTTCAGGTGAAAGGCATTATCAAACCTGAGTATATCAGCAACTCCAAGGAACTCGATTTAATTCAGCAAATTAGTCAATTCCCTGAAATAGTTCAAGCAGCAGCTGAAAATCATAACCCTGCACTAATAGCAAATTACGCATACGAACTTGCAAAGGAATACAATCAATTCTACCATGATTTTACCATCCTTAAAGAACCTAACGAAGGAGTAAGGTTGCTAAGGTTATCGCTCTCGGAACAGGTAGCCAATATAATCAAACGTGCCATGTGGTTATTGGGAATTGAAGTGCCTGAAAGGATGTAACCCATTGAATTTGTTTAGTATGCAATGGAATAAATTTTGCCTTTCTGCCTTTGTATTTTTGGTTACAGCCTTTAACGTTAAGGCACAGGAATATGAGCCCGCCAAGGATTTGGGCTCTGAGTTTGGAATAACTGGCATGTTTGGAAAAGAAGGGATTGATGGGAACTCATCACCTTTTTACGGAATCTCAGGTGCTTACTTTTACGATTTAAGGAATGGAGTGCGAGTTGGAATAAATAGGTATTACGATTATAGTGGCGCCCAATATGGGTATTTGCTCCCAATCTACTATGCTCACCGAACCAGTTCAAGCAGAAGCAAAGCCCCATTTGAGTTTGAAACCTTTGGCGAATTTATGTTAGAGCTTTTTACCCATTTAATTCCGGGCCGTGCCGAGTTTAATGTTGGCCCCGTACTTGGTTACTTTAAAACATCAAATCAAACCATTAACAATGGCTACAAACTCACTAATCAAGCATACTTAGCGGCAAACGCTAAGATCAGACTTACATTTCAGATTTGGCGTTTCAATCTGGGAGGAAACTTTGGAGCCAGCTACATCCCTTCAAAGAACTTTTACCTGGTTTCGCCCGATCCCATGCTTAACGGAAATAGAACCAGCTGGTCGCTCGAAGCAGGAGCCATTCTATCATTCTCTTTTGATTAAATTTAAAGCAAAACCTATATTTTTTATTAAGTTTGCATACTAATTAGAAATAAGAGCATACGAATATGTTTGAGAATTTAACCGATAGGCTTGAGCGCTCTTTTAAGATACTAAAAGGTGAAGGTAAAATCACCGAGATTAATGTTGCCGAAACCGTCAAGGAAATCCGCAAAGCACTAATTGAGGCCGACGTTAACTACAAGGTTGCTAAAACCTTTACCGATGAGGTTAAGCGGAAGGCACTTGGCATGAACGTTTTGAATGCCATTAAGCCCGGGCAATTAATGGTAAAGGTGGTTCACGATGAGCTTGTAACCCTAATGGGCGGACAAGCCACCGAAATAACCCTATCAGGAAATCCAACCGTAATTCTTATTGCGGGTTTGCAAGGTTCCGGTAAAACAACCTTCTCGGCAAAGCTTGCTAACCACCTGAAACATAAAAAAGGGAAAAGCCCGCTACTGGTTGCTGGCGACGTTTACCGACCCGCTGCTATTGAACAGCTAAAAGTTCTGGGACAGCAAATCAATGTTCCCGTATTTACCATACCGGGTAGCAACAATCCTATCGACATAGCCAAGGAAGCAGTTAAACAGGCAAAAAACAACAACCAAAACGTTGTAATTATTGATACCGCTGGTCGTTTGGCCATCGACGAGGAGATGATGAAGGAGGTTGAAGCCATTAAAAAGGCAGTTTCGCCCAACGAAATTCTCTTTGTAGTAGACTCAATGACCGGTCAGGATGCGGTTAACACAGCTAAGGAATTTAACGATAGGCTCAACTTTGATGGTGTAGTTCTCACCAAGCTCGATGGCGATACGCGCGGTGGTGCAGCCCTTTCAATCCGGGCTGTGGTGGACAAACCCATTAAGTTTGTAAGCACCGGCGAGAAACTCGATGCCCTCGATATTTTCCACCCCGACCGCATGGCCGATCGTATCCTGGGCATGGGCGATATAGTTTCGTTGGTTGAAAAAGCCCAAGAACAATACGATGCCGAACAGGCAAAAATTTTGCACAAGAAAATTCTAAAGGATCAGTTTAACTTTAACGATTTTCTGGAGCAAATAAACCAAATAAAAAAGATGGGGAATCTAAAAGACCTAGCAGGAATGATTCCCGGAGTCGGCAAAGCTTTAAAGGATATCGATATTGATGACAATGCTTTTAAAAGCATTGAAGCCATAATCAAATCGATGACCCCCGAGGAACGCGAGAATCCATCATTGATGAATGGTAGCCGCCGTAAGCGTATTGCCGAAGGCAGTGGCACATCAATTGCTGAGGTTAACCGCCTACTTAAGCAGTTTGAAGACATGCGCAAGCTGATGAAGATGGTTTCGGGCGGTGGTGCAAAAAATTTAGCACGAATGATGAACCAACCACATAGGAGATAGGTTTTGGTTTTTAGTGTTTAGTGTTTAGTGTTTAGTGTTTAGTGTTTGGATTTCGGAATTCTAACTTCAAGTAAATTTTGTATAATATTAACTCTAAAATCCATGGAACTACTCGACGGGAAAAGGATAGCCGACGAAATAAAGGCTGAAATAGCAGCCGAGGTTGAGGCAATCAAGAGCAAAGGTGGCAAAATCCCGCACCTGGTTGCAATACTGATTGGCCATAATGGCGCAAGCGAAACCTACGTTGGCCACAAGGAAAAAGCCTGCGCTCAGGTAGGTTTCAAATCGCAAGTACTCCGCTTCGAGGATACCATAACTGAGGCTCAACTTCTCAATGAAATAAAGAAGCTGAACGATGATCCCGATGTAGATGGGTTCATTGTTCAAATGCCTTTGCCAAAGCATATCGATGAACAAAAGGTTATTGAGGCAATCGATCCCAAAAAGGATGTTGATGGTTTTCACCCCGTTAATGTTGGCCGTATGAATATTGGACTACCAGCATACGTCTCCGCTACACCCGATGGGATTGTTGAACTGCTGCGTCGCTATAAAATCCCTACGGAAGGGAAACACTGTGTGGTTCTTGGACGGAGTAATATTGTTGGTCGCCCCATTGCAAATCTGCTGTCGCAGAAAGGCTATCCGGGCGATTGCACAGTAACCATTTGCCATAGCCGAACCCCAAACATCAAAGACCACACACTCCAAGCCGATATCTTAATTGTAGCTTTAGGAAAAGCTGAGTTCGTAACCGCCGACATGGTTAAACCCGGAGCAGTTGTTATTGATGTGGGTATAACCCGTGTTGATGCTCCAGGCACTAAATCGGGATGGAGACTTCTGGGCGATGTAAAGTTCGACGAGGTAGCCCCCAAGTGCAGCTATATAACCCCAGTACCGGGTGGAGTGGGCCCGCTAACAATAGTGTCGCTACTTAAAAACACACTGAAAGCAGCCAAGAAAGAGGTTTACGGATAATGCTACTCAAATGGATAACCAGGAAACAACCGCTAAGTTCTACGATGAGTTTTCGTATAAACAGGTTAAAACCGGAAAAAATCTTCGACATTATACACTAGCCAAGCTTCTCAAGAAGAAGGGCATTGGAAAGGCAAATAGTATTCTTGAAATAGGATGCGGAATTGGGACACTCACTGAGTTACTGGTAAGCATAGCACCTAAGGCCACAATAACTGCGTTCGACATTAGTCCAAGAAACATTGATATTGCAAAGGGGCGTATAAAATCGAGCCATGTAAATTTCATGGTTTCCGATGCATCGGATAGTATTTCGCTAAACGAAAAATATGATTTTATTATTCTTGCCGATGTAATTGAACATATTCCCATTGAACGATACCATTACCTATTTTCCAACTTAAAACATTTTAGCCATACCGGAACTAATATTTTTATCAATATCCCTCACCCCAACATAATTAAATACCTAAGAGAAACAAAACCTGAAAGTCTTCAAATTGTTGATCAATCTGTTTACCCAACAGTACTTTATCAACATTTATTGGAACAGAATTTTGTAATTGATGAAAAGTTAGATTACAGCATTTTTTACAAAACACCTGACTATACCTATTACTGGCTTAGTCCTTTTTCTGAGAAAAGCAATTCAAGTTACAGTAAAACTATCCACTCCCCT
>LUYY01000041.1 GCA_001603415.1 Bacteroidales bacterium Bact_07
CTCTTGCTCTTTGGCCTATGCAATGCGTGCATCGCTGCTCGCCTGGGATTATCCTTGCTATAAATATTACGCCCCTACGGGGCTGGTAATGTTGGTCGTTGTTCGTAACTCTTTGTTCGTAAAAGAATTACCCGTCATAAAGACTAATGAATCTGAAATCCCTCTTTATCCTTTACCCTTTATCCTTGCCCTTTCATCCCACTAATCCCTTAAGCACCTTAACAAGCGGCTGATTCCGATTACCACCTTCGAGGTGTATTGCTTGTATACCCAATTTTTGGGCAGCAGCAACATGCTCAAAAGTATCATCAATAAAAAGAGTTTCCGATGGAACTAATCCATTCTCATCAATTACACGCCGGAAAATTTCTGCTTGAGGTTTTCGGACTCCCATTTCAAACGATAAGTATGCTTTATGGAATAAATCCTTCAATGCTTTCCCGTATTTTTCAATGAGAATCTGGTTATAGTGATCAAAATGAATAATGTTGGTATTGCTCAGCAGGAAAATGCGGTAATCTCTCCTAAGCAATTCAATTAGTTTTAACCTCTCCAAATCCCAGTCGAGCAGCAAAGCATTCCATGCACTATCGAAATCCCTAGCATTAAGGCTAACTCCAAACATTTGGTTAAAATTTTTCCGGAAGGTATCGGGGCCTATAAGGCCACAATCGAACTGGTTGAAAAGTTCATTGCCACCCGTAAAGGTAGAATAGTCGGACAATCTAATGCCATGTGCCCCAAAGGCTTTAAGGGTCAGGCTGTAGTCGATGTCAAGAACCACACCACCCAAATCGAGGATTATGTTGCTGATAATCAAATTATCAAGTTCACTTTTTAGGCTATAAGTCATATTTTTGGCCTTCCTATTTGAAAATTCAAATGCAAATATGTAATTTTGCAAACCAAAATAAAAACAGAGAAAACTGTTTTTTGGGCCCATAGCTCAGCAGGTTAGAGCATCTGACTCATAATCAGAGGGTCGCTGGTTCGAGCCCAGCTGGGCCCACAAACCGCCACAAGGCGGTTTTTTTATTCTCTTCTTTAAAAACCTGCTTAAAAATATAAATTTAAACATCGCGTTTTGGTTTGAAGTGTTAAGCAAATAGTATAAATTTGCGAAAAATCATAAGTTTAACCCGTTTTAAACACAATAACATGAAAAATATATTGGTTGTAGGTGCCGGCGGGCAAATTGGTTCGGAGCTGGTGCCTCATCTTCAAAAGATATACGGTACAACTAATGTGGTGGCAGCCGATGTCAATGCAAGTTGCGCTAATCACTTTCAGAGCGGCCCATTCGAAGTACTCGATGCACTGGATGCACAAAAATTTGCCGAAATAGTTAAAAAGTATAAGATTGACACCATTTTCAATCTGGTTGCTTTACTTTCAGCTACCGGCGAAAAAAATCCACAGCTGGCATGGAAGATAAACATGGGTGCATTAATGAACTCCTTGGAAATTGCTCGTGAGAACAAATGCGCAGTGTTTACCCCAAGCTCCATTGGTGCTTTTGGGCCAACTTCGCCCAAGGATAATACACCTCAGGATACCATAATGCGCCCAACCACTGTTTACGGTATTTGCAAGGTTACCGGCGAGATGCTAAGCGATTATTACTTCCTGAAATACGGTGTTGACACGCGAAGCGTTCGTTTCCCTGGTATTATTTCCAACGTAACCCTGCCCGGAGGCGGAACTACCGACTATGCAGTGGAGATTTACTATGGTGCTGTTCAGCAGAAGCATTACGTTTGCCCATTACCCGAAGGCACTTACCTCGATATGATGTATATGCCCGACGCACTCGATGCATGTGTTCAGCTCATGGAAGCCGACCCATCAAAGCTTAAACACCGCAACAGCTTCAACGTTACAGCAATGAGCTTTGAACCCTCACAAATCTTTGCTGCCATCAAGAAACGCATTCCCGATTTCACCATGGATTACAACATCGACCCCGTTAAGAAAGCCATTGCCGATAGCTGGCCAAACTACATGGACGATAGCTGTGCCCGTGAGGAATGGGGTTGGAATCCCAAGTGGAATCTTGAAACCATGACCGATGATATGCTTAAGGTTATTGGCGAAAAATTCAAGGCCGGATTACTCGCAAAATAAATAAAGTAAAAAATGATATGGTAAAGGAGGCATAAAGCCTCCTTTTTTATTCTAAACCGGTATCGCGTTTCACCATTCTGATATAGTAGTCCTTATTGGGTAAGGCTGAAGCTTTAAGCAGGTTAAGCCAGTAGCCTGCTGTAAGATTATCCCCCTTTGCATGGTAAATCATAACCAAATGGTAGAATGCATATCCATAAACATGGGTTGGATTTGCGGGTATTTCTTCAACAACCTTACTAAAACTCTCAATGGCTTGGGATATATCGTTTTTAGTGTAATACTCCATACCCTTATTAAACAGCCGTATATCGGAGTTTAGCTTATTACTTAGAATTACCCCCTTAAAAAAGAAACAAGCCTTATTGCAATCCTCAACCAGATTGATGCTATTGAGATTTTTAGGAATTGGAGGGAAAACAAGGGTAAACGAGAGTGTTTCGCCCTTTCGGTCAAAGTTATGGGTTTCCGGGCAAGTAGGAATGCCCCGGAAACCTACCCGGTAATAGCGTTGATGGGTATTCAGGTTCTCGATATAGATATTCCTATCGGCACAAAACCATCCGTCCTTATCGGCATTGTTAACAACAGTGAGGTTAACTACAGTTGAATCGGGAAATAAAAGAATGCTCTCAATGGTAAGTTCCGGATGCGAGAGCTCCGCAGCAAAGGGTTTTTCAACTATGGTTTGCGATACTCCCAAAAAAGGAAGCAAAAGCAAAAGCAATACTGCAGCTGTTTTTGGATGCATACTGAAAAAATTTAGGGGTTGAAAATCAACCCCTAAATTAGAATAAAATAACGAGTTATTAGAACTTATAGGCAGCTCCTATCGAAAAAAGAACATTAGTTCTGTTATAGGTTTCAATTGCCGAAGGTATGCCATATGTGCTATAGTCAATCGATTTTGCATCGGAATTGTACATGGTAAACAATCCGGCAAGTTCAAGCGATAGGTTATCGTTTACTTTGAACATACCGCCAAAACCCACAGTATTTGAAGTTAAACTATGAGTCAAATCGGTTTGAAAACCTTTACCCACACCGGTTTTAGCGTATAGGTAACCTGCTGAAACTAAGATTCTATCGGTGATATCATACTCTAATCCGGCTGCTATTTCGTAAAGGTTACCTTCAATATCCTTTTTAACGCCGGGAGCACTCTCAATAACAGCATCTTTATCGAAGTAGTAATGGAATCCACTTGCCAAGCGTAAGGATTGTAAAATTTTATATTCGAAACCGGCCGAGAAAATCGCAGGTATATCGTAGCGGAGTTTTCCTCCATCGGGGAATAGGCCAGTGCCATCAACTTTAGTATCGTTGGTTAAAGTGAGTTTTGTACGGAATTCATACTTAAGCCCAATATTGAGCTTTTCACCAAAGGTAAAGTTTGCACCAACGATAGGAGTATAACCTGTTCCGGTTTGAATGGCATCAACTTCTTTATCAGAAGTTGCAGTGGCATTTGCTGCCATGGCTGCAGATTTTTGGGCAAATACCGGTGCGGCAGCATCAAGAGTTGCTTGAGCTGTTTGAATATCAATTGAGCTCAGCTGGGATTGAGGTACTCCAGCCGCAACAAGAAGACCTGAAATTTGCGTTATCTGCTCATTAGTTAAACCCACGCTTGTTCCATTCACTAATAGTGTTGAACCGCCTCATCCGCTAACAATTGGTTGTAAACCGTTATAGTAACTGGTTGCACCGGCCGACCACTCACTAAGAGTATTTGCTGCATCGGTAAAAAATTGTGTAGCCGGAACCATGTTAACACCATTGTAATTAGGACCAAAAGCAGGTTGGTTTGGATTGATAAGAATGTTCTTTAAATAACCGGTGTAAGTATTTTTAGCAAAAATAGCACGTGCACCAACTGAAAGTGAAATCATATCGTTGATAGCATAGCTGGCATTAACCTGCGCACCCCAAAAAACGCTTGATCCATCAAAGTTAATATCGGCAGAATATTTATTTGTTGGGATTCCGTTTGCAGTTAAACTTGCTGGAATTACTGATACCGGAATTTCAAAACTGGGTAACCCCGTGTTATACTTTGCTGAACCACCTCCTGCATTTGGTTGAACACCAAAGCCTAAGGCCAATTTGTCTTTCTTGTAAACTGCATAAAAATCGGGAAAGAGAGGCGCAGTAACATCACCTACATACTTAGATTCATTCAAAAATGGAAATTTGTTTTCGATGGTTTTCTTCTGAAAAATTGTTTGGTTACTCAAATAAAGATGAAACCCATTTTCCATTTTAACTAATCCGGCTGGATTAAAATAAACTGCATCGATACTGGTAGATGCATCACGTGCAAGCATACGTACATACGTTGCACTCTGATTTGTGTTGGTTACAATACCACCGGCCATTACCAACGTAGTAAAACCGGTTGCAATAAGGGTAAGTAATTGTTTTCTCATACTTCTCATTGTTTAGGTTAGTAATAGATGTATTTTTATTTAAACGTTTGTATTATACAATGGTTTTAAAACGGGATGCAAAAAACTCCCTCCGAAAAGCCAAAGGAGAAAAAATCAATTCCTTAAATACTGATTTAAAAAGCCCTGTTCAAGGCCAAGGTTGAGATGGCTTCCTCCATTAAAGAAGAACTCGAAACCGACTGGTAGAATTCTATTCCCTTTGCGACTGTTTGAGGCTGAAAAAATTCCTATTTTTTGCTTGATGCGCATAATAAGCCCGTGCAGCGGTTTGCTTAGCAATCGCTTTACAAGGGTGAAATATGCTACTATTGCCAGATAAATTCTTGCCCTGCGCATCGAGTAGGGAATATTTGGTGCTAATATAGATAATTATCGATATATTTTCAACTTTCATTATTTTTTGCCAAGATAAATTCGGTAAATTTCTATTCCTTTTGCTAAATTGCATGAATTAAATTTGTTAAAGCATGATCCGAAAAATTATTCCACTTTTCCTGCTGGCATTTGCCCAGACAGCTGTTTCACAAACCGACAACTTCCAGTTTACCGTAAAAGTAGAAATACCCACATCACCTGTTAAGGATCAGCAGCGCACAGGCACCTGCTGGAGCTTTGCAACCACCTCGTTTGTTGAAACCGAGTTAATACGAATGGGACAACCCGTTTTTGATATCTCCGAGATGTACTTTGTTCGCTTTGCCTATGAGGCAAAAGCGCAAAACTATATTAGATTCCAGGGGGCTAATAATTTCGGGCAGGGTGGTCAGGCCCACGATGTGATGAATATTATCCGACAGCATGGCATGGTTACCGAAAAGGAATATCCAGGGTTAAACTACGGCTCCGATGTTCACGCCCACTCAGAGCTTGAGGCAGTTCTGAAAAGTTTCCTCGATGCTGTTGTAAAAAATCCCAACAAAAAATTATCAACCGCATGGTTTCCTGCATACCGAAGCATACTTGATGCCTACCTGGGCGCAGTTCCCGATAAGGAAAATTCTCCTCTATCGAAAGTTCCCTTTAAGCCTGACGATTACATTGAGATAACCTCATTCAATCATCATCCATTTTACCAAAAGGTATCGCTTGAGATTCCCGATAACTGGTCGCACGACCAATACTACAATATTCCTCTCGACGAGATGATGCAGGTGATAGTTTACGCCCTAAATAATGGCTATTCGGTATGCTGGGACGGCGATGTGAGTGAGAAAAGTTTTGCTTACCGCAAAGGGGTTGCATTGTTGCCGGTTAGTAAAATAGATGAGGTAACTGGTTCCGACAAGGAACGATGGATTGGAATATCGGAAAAGGATTTTGCATCACGCATGGCCAATTTCGATTCGCCTGTTCCTGAAATCACTGTTAACCAGGAAAACCGACAGGCAAACTTTGATAACCTAACCTCAACCGACGACCATCTGATGCATATCACAGGATGGGCCACCGATCAGTACGGGAAAATATACTTTTTGACTAAGAACAGCTGGGGGACTGAGGGCGTTTACAATGGGTATTTGTATATGTCGGAACCCTATGTGCGCATGAAAACCATAGCTATTATGGTTCATAGGAATGCTATTCCGGCAGACATTCGAAAACGATTGGGGTTATAGGTTAGCCGTAAATCAAAAGGTTGCAGCCCCTAATGGGTGCGGAATCCATTCGCCCAAGCACTTCGAAAGTGCCGTTGAAATGCAATCGGCCTAAGTCCTGAGTTTGAATAAAAGCGCAGGAGTATAGGTTGGCTAAATCGATAATGTTAATGCCACCTGTTAAGCCAACAGGGGCTATGGTAAGCGGATCGTTTGTTTCACGGATTAAAACTCGCATCCAAGGTGGACATCTAAAAATACCCTTACCTTTTGAGTAAGCCTGCGATAGAAGTTCGGTCATGCCGTATTCCGAATGGATGCTATTAACGCCAAATGCTGAGGTAAGTATTCCGTGTAACTCATCGCGCACCATTTCCTTACGGCGGCCTTTCATGCCACCAGTCTCCATCACAATGGTGTTCTTCAGGTTGAATTTATGCCGTTCGGCAAGGTCGAGCAGGGCAAACGATACGCCTATCAACAGGCACTTTTGGCCTGAACTGTCTAGTTTTGTTAGCTTTTCAGCCAACTCATCGAACTGATTTAGGTAGAAGCCTCCATTAGGATTGGCCGATTGCCTGATTAGCCCATCGACCATGTAAACCAACGATGATCCGGTGCGTTCAAGGTAAGCCGGCAAAAGAGCAAGAATGCAATACTGCTGCTCATCACCATAAAAATATCGAAAACCGTTGGTATAACTTTGACGGTATACCTCACTTTTGGCTACCAGGTGCCTGCTGGTTTCGGAACCTGTGGTTCCGCTGCTGGCAAACTCTATCTCAGGTGCTAGTCCATTTGCTATGATTTGGCGGTTTTTAAAGAATTGTATGGGAAGAAACGGAATTTGATCTATCCTACTAACCCTATTGGGGTCAATTTTCAGTAAATCGACATAGGTTCGGTAAACAGTTACATTCTCATACTGAAAATGAAACACCTCAAGGGCAAGATTTTCAAATTCAGCCTCGGTGTTTATATTAAAAATTTTCCCCTCATCCATTGCTTATAAATCGTGAACCGTTAAACTGTGAAATTGGTTGATATCGATATAATGTTGACTAACCTTCTTTATCTTTCTTAACTCGATTTTTTAGTTTTTGGTAAGTTATTCCAGATTCCAAATTCCAGTACCTGTCTCGCGTTAGCAGGAACCTGATCCGCTTTGCGGAGTTCAAGAACCTTACCAGAGATGCGATTTTTACCTGTTTCCTGCCTCCTTTTTACCACTTTCCAGCTCAAGGTTAGGATCCCAGAAATGCTTTTCAAAATCAACCACCGCGTTATCTTCAACCCTAATACCTTCCGATTCGAGAAGCTGTTGCATGGTGTTACTTCCTGGGAAATGGATTTTGCCGGTTAGTAAACCTTTCCGGTTAACCACACGATGGGCAGGAACCCATTCCTCGGTATGAGTTGATGAGTTCAGCGCCCAACCTACCATTCGCGCCGACCGTGTAGCCCCCAAGTATCGTGCAATAGCACCATAAGTGGTTACTCGCCCATAGGGCACCATGCGGGTTACCTCGTAAACCCTTTCAAAAAAGTTATCGTTATTCTTCGATGATCGGCTCATGGAATGGGCCTGTATGGTTGATTTCAAATTTAATGTACGTAATGGGTAAACCCTGTTCTAGGAATTGCTGCTCGTAAAAGGTTTTTATTCCCAAAATGGGATCGTTGTTCACATCGTTGTAAAGGTTACTTGTGCATACCAACATTTTAAGGTTGTTCTGCTCCACCAATGCGCGGGTATAGCTATGTAAAAGCTGACTATCGGTTTTAAGGTGAATAATGCCACCAGGCTTAAGGAACTGAACATAGTAGTTTATAAATCGGCTTGAAGTTAACCGTTTTGTAGCTTTTGATGGGCGTGGTTGGGGATCGGGGAAGGTTACCCATATTTCATCCACCTCACCTGCTGCAAAAAACGATTTGATGTGCTCAATGCGGGTTCGGATAAAGGCAACATTTGTCAAGCCCTCTTCCAGGGCTGTTTTGGCACCACGCCACATACGAGCCCCTTTAATATCAACTCCTATAAAATTTTTATTGGGGAATATTCGAGCCAAGCCTACTGTATATTCACCTTTTCCGCATCCTAGTTCAAGAACAATAGGGTTCTGGTTTTTGAAAAAGTTGGAATGCCATTGTCCCTTTAAAGAGTAATCGGTATTGAAAACCTCTTCGAACGATGGCTGGAATAAGTTCTCAAATGTTTCGTTCTCGGCAAAACGACGTAATTTATTTTTTCCCACAGTAAAAGCAGTCTTTATTTTTTGTTGCCTAACTCAACCCTAAACCCAACTTCCGAAATACCTTTGAGTTG
The DNA here is from genome assembly GCA_001603415.1 of Bacteroidales bacterium Bact_07. Classification (GTDB taxonomy): domain Bacteria; phylum Bacteroidota; class Bacteroidia; order Bacteroidales; family Tenuifilaceae; genus Tenuifilum. The sequence continues at coordinate 8,499 of LUYY01000041.1, forward strand.
GTCAACCCTCATGGCTTGTTGCAAAGTAACCGTGTAATCCCCCTCGGCACCAAACCTAACGTTTTGGCGGTATAGGAACCGGTTATCGCGCAACTTACCACGTCCCTTGCCAAGCCACTTCCCATGTTCGTCGGCAAGGTAGCACTCAAAGGTATCGCGCACCGATGCGCCATTTGGTGAAGTAATCTCGATAAATAGGTAAAGATTCTGGTAGGGATAATCGGTGGTGTTCCGAACATTTACGTAAAGATTATAAAAGGTGAGTGTATCCGATACAGGAACACGGAAGCTGGCCAAACTATCGGCATGCCATTGCTCTCCGGGCAAGTTTACATAACCATTGTAAACGTAATTATCGGAACATGCCGAAAATATTGCAATAGCTATGGCTGCAACAGCTAATAACTTAAGCTTTGTCATCGTTTTTGTGTTTGTTTGGTCCTTTGGGCTTACGACGTTTTTTCAGCTTGGGTTTCGATTGCTTATCGAAACGGGTGATGCTATCATCCTCTAGGCCATCGGTAAAATCGATGTGGGTTACTACAGTTTGTGGGGCAACATTTGCTTCGAGCAAAGTGGGCACCTTAATTCCTTTCCGGTTGAGCTCAATGATCTCATTTACGCGTTCCACTGGAACCTCAATAAGATTGACTGATGACGATGGCTCGGACCCAAACCACATGCTCCGCTTGAATATATCGGTTTTAAAGTGATAGTATGTGGCATCTTTGGTTTCGAGCTGAATGTTTCCATCGGGAAAGTCCTTACGGGCATCAACATAGCTTGCAAGCTCGTAGTTCAAGCAACATTTGAGTTTACCACACTGGCCAGCGAGTTTCTGTGGATTTAACGAAAGCTCCTGAATTTTTGCTGCATTGGTGGTAACTGAGTCGAACTGGGCAATCCAAGTAGAGCAGCAAAGCTCGCGGCCGCATGTGCCAATGCCCCCAATTCTTCCCGCTTCCTGTCGGGCACCAATCTGGCGCATTTCAACACGGATTTTAAACTCCTCGGCAAGAACCTTGATTAACTCGCGGAAATCGACACGTTCATCGGCTATGTAGTAGAATATGGCCTTGGTTTTATCGCCCTGATACTCCACATCACCAATTTTCATATCGAGTTTTAGCCTTTCGGCTATCTTGCGGGAACGAATCATGGTGTCGTGCTCAAGCGACATGGCTTCGATCCACTTTTCGATATCGGCTTTTTTTGCCTTGCGATAAATCTTTTTGAACTCTGTTGCCTTAGGGTCGATTCCCATGCGCTTCATCTGGCGCTCAACCAACCAGCCTGTAAGCGAAACAACACCAATATCATGACCCGGTGAAGCTTCTACGGCAACAATGTCCCCTTTTTGAAGAGTGATTTGGTTTACGTTCCGGTAAAACCCTTTCCGAGTATTCTTAAATTGAATCTCAACAATATCAAACTCCTGAAGGGTTTCGGGCAAATCCTGAACCCAATCGTAAACACCTAACTTGGAGCAGCAATTGCTGCAGGTGCTGTGGTCAGTAACCTCGTTTATATGAACTGTATTGCCCCTTGGGGTATATAATTTCTCCATATCATTATCAAGCTAAACCTTGCAAAGTTAAATAATTAAATGCAAAACCATTTACTAAGTTTTAGAGTTTGGGCCAATGTGTTTACTTAGGCTAAACACCATGTCGGCAAAGGTGATTTGTGGATTTCCGTTTTGGGCGATGCACTCGTACGCATGCGAGAATGCCTTGGTAACCTGATTGACATTGGAGGGGCCCAAAAAGGGCGAAAACTTCTTCCCAAAATCGGCTTCTTCGCCCATAAGGTAACTGATATTATCGAGCCCCATGTTTAGCATCAAGCTTTCGCGGGTCAATTTTAGGGCATAGCTCAGGAATTCCTTTTGCTCCTCACGCCCTAGGCGCGATATGTCGTCCACCCAGTCGAGCAAATCGTTAAAACGCTTTGCATAGCACAGCCTCATCAGGTTGCGGTATTGCTCAAAGTATTCACCTGTGTCGTGGTTAATGAGTCGAAGCGCTTGGTAAAAACTCCCGTTCGAGACGCGAGCAATATCTCGGGCCTTGTCGGGCGAAACACCATGCTTTTCGGTTAGAGCAATGGCTATTTCGCTTGCTGTAAGGGGGGGAACGTAAACCTGTTGGGTACGCGACAAAATAGTTTTAAGGATAAGGTTAGGGTTTTCGCTAACCATAATGAAGAAGGTTTTGGCGGGTGGCTCTTCAATTAGTTTTAGTAACTTATTGGCAGACTGAGTATTCATTCGCTCCGCCAGCCAAACAATCATCACCTTGACATCACTCTCAAAACTTTTGAGGCTAAGCTTACGAATTACCTCCGAGGCAGTAGCCACATTGATAATACCCTGTTTATTGTTAAGGTCAATAGCATCGTACCAATCGGTTTCGCCCATGTATGGGTTTTCGATAAGCATCTTACGCCAAACTGCAAGTAAGTCGGTGTTTGCCTCCGATACACCATCGGTAGAATCGGATTTTTCCTTGCCCGCCTTACCGGGATATACAAAATGCAGGTCGGGATGGATTAGTTTCGATACCTTTTTGCAGGCAGGACATACGCCACACGAATCGCCTTCAGTTCGGTTGGTGCACATCAGGTATTGAGCAAAAGCTACTGCCAACGCAAGTTTACCTGTACCCGGAGGGCCTGCAAGTAAAAGTGCATGGGGAACACGGTTCTCCTTTACCTGCAAAAGCAAACGCTCCTTCACCTGCTCTTGTCCAACTATATCGTTGAAAAACATAAATATCGGATTATAGACTAAACTCCAAAGTTAACAATTTTACGGTTTTGTCAACTTATACTTTGAAACTCTTTCTCTATCGTTAGTTTTCAACCGTTTGCACGAAAATTATCGATTTTAAATCGATAATTCACTTCTAATTTTGTATTTTTGCTTCAAACCCACTAAAAACAATTTACCATGATAAGCATTGACAGTTACAGCTTTAAGGGGAAGAAAGCCATTGTTAGGGTTGATTTCAACGTACCCCTGGATAAGAAAACTTTTGAGGTTACCGACGATACTCGCATTCGTGGTGCTTTACCAACCATTAAGAAAATTCTCAACGACGGCGGTGCAGCCATACTGATGTCGCATCTGGGCCGTCCCGATGGTAAACCTCAGGATAAATATTCGCTCAAGCATGTTATACCTGCTATTGAGAAGAACTTGGGCATGAGTATCAAGTTTGCTCCCGATTGCGTAGGCGACGAAGCTAAAAAATTGGCTGCAGGACTTAAACCAGGCGAAGTGCTCCTGCTCGAAAATCTCCGTTTTTACGAAGAAGAAGAAGGCAAGCCCTACAGTTTGCCTGAAGATGCTACCGAAGAGCAAAAGAAAGAAGCCAAAGCTAAGGTTAAAGAGAGCCAGAAAGAGTTCGTTAAGAAGCTTGCCAGCCTTGCCGATTGCTATGTTAACGATGCCTTTGGCACCGCTCACCGTGCACACGCTTCAACTGCTTTAATTGCCGCCCATTTCCCTGGCAACAGCATGTTTGGCTACCTGATTGAAAGCGAGCTCAAGGCCATGGATAAGGTGCTTAAAGCGCCCGAAAAACCTTTCACAGCCATCATGGGTGGCGCTAAGGTTTCCGATAAAATTCTCATTATTGAAAATCTACTTGAACGCGTTGATAACCTGATTATAGGTGGTGGCATGACCTACACCTTTATTAAGGCGCAAGGCGGTGAAATTGGAAAATCGATATGTGAAGACGATAAACTTGAGCTTGCCCGCGAATTACTTGCTAAGGCTAAAGCTAAAGGAGTTAATGTTTACCTGCCTGTTGATGCAGTTAATGCCGATGCCTTTGATGCAAACGCAAATACCAACATAAGCAAGATTGATCAAACTCCGGCAGGATGGATGGGGCTCGACATAGGTCCTGAAACCGTTAAACTATTCCGCGACGTAATTTTAAAATCGAAAACCATCCTCTGGAACGGCCCAATGGGTGTTTTTGAGATGGATAAGTTTGCTCAGGGTACCTCAGAAATTGCCAAAGCAATTGCCGAGGCTACAGCCAAAGGCGCCTTCAGTCTTGTTGGTGGTGGCGATTCAGTTGCTGCTGTAAACAAGAACAAGCTCGCCGATAAGATTTCGTACGTTTCAACCGGTGGCGGAGCCATGCTCGAGTACATGGAAGGTAAAGAATTACCTGGTATAAAAGCCATTCGAGGATAAGCAACCTAATTGCTCCTACATAGCCCCAGCCGCTAAGGTTTGGGGCTTTTTGTTGTTCGGGAAGTTAGTGGTTGAGCTTTGGTGTTTAGCGTAGGATGCAGTTGACACAGATTGGGCGGATTTACACATTTAGTTGATAATTGTCTGTTGATGGTTGATAGTTTGAATATGACCCGTCCTCTCATGTCATGCTGAGTTCCGCCCAAGCATCTTTTCTATTCTTAATGAGGGAGATTCTTCGCTACGCTCAGGATGACAAGCGGAGTTGATAGTTTGAGAAATCAGAAATCAGGAGTCACAGAATCTGTCAACTGAACACTATACACTGTACACTCTCACAATAGCCTCTTCACGAACTTAAGATGGGTTTGCTCGTAACCCAAACGTTTGTAAAATTCTTGCGTCCGAATTCGGTAATTTCGGGTTGTAAGTTCAACCTCCTCGAGCCCCATCTCTTTGGCCAAGTTTTCGGCATACTCCATTAGTTTGGATCCAATGCCCTGTGATCGGTACTCGGGCAAAATGTTCAGCTCTTGCAACTCGCAGGTTAGCCTCTCGTGGTGCAGAATTCGTTGTATATGCATGCTTAAAAAGCCAATAACCTTTTCCCCGTCGCATGCTACAATGTAACGTATTGTGCTATCTTGGAGGTTTGCCTTGTAGTTCTGGGTAAAGAATGTTAGGCTAAGGGCTTCCCCTTCAAGGTCGCATATCAACTGGTAAACCGCATCCAAATCGGCAAGCGTTGCCAGGCGAATGGTAGCCATAGGTTTTACTTTAAGGTTTCAACAACCACCCGAAGCAGTAAAAGCATCCGCTCGGCATTCTGTTCAAAAATGCGAACAATCGCATCCCAGCTTACAGGTGGTTCATCGGTTTTCCAGCAATCGTAATCGGTGCTCATGGCAATGGCTGCATAGGGGATACCCAGTTCGTTGGCCAATGCCACCTCGGTGGCAACCGACATGTTAATTACATCGGCTCCCCAGCTACGGAACATCATCGACTCTGCACGGGTTGAGAAACGAGGCCCCTCAATGGTAACCACGGTTCCTCTTGGATGACACTTAACCCCTACCCTGCCGGCACAATCAAGGATATGGGCGCGCAATGCCGAGTCGAAGGGATCAGCCATGGGGGTATGAACCGCACCCTGTGCAAATGATTCGTAAAAGGTATTGGTTCGCTTTCGGGTAAAATCAATGAACTGGTCGAGTAAAACAAAATCGCCTCGGGCAATCTCGTTTCGCAAGCTACCGCAGGCAGTGGTTGCAATAATGCAATGGGCCCCCTGGTGCTTTAGCGCATAAACATTGGCGCGATAATTAACCTCAGTAGGGCTAAGCTGGTGGTTGTGCCCGTGCCGGGCAAGTATTATCACCTTGTTAACCCCAATGTTACCCATCTTCAATGGCGACGATGGTTTCCCATAGGGTGTATCAACCTCAACGGTTGTGGCATCTTTTAGAATTGCAGGATTATCAAGTCCCGATCCTCCTATTATTCCAACGGTAGGCATAGAGTTCTTGGTTTGGCATAGTAAATTTAGCACAAATTGGTTTACAATTGCTTGGGATACGATAATTTATACTACCCTATTGATTTTTTCAAATGGCTTTTTACCTTTGACATCAACTTGATTGAAAGCGATGCGCGTGGCAAACCAATACTTTAGAACCATTTGGGTTGATGATGAGAATCTACCTGATGTTCACATCATTGACCAGCGCTTTCTACCCCATCAATTCAAGGTTGAAATCATATCTACCTATAAACAAATGGCAATAGCCATAAAGGAGATGCATTTGCGCGGAGCTGGTTTAATTGGAGTAGCTGGTGCCTTTGGAGTGTATTTGGCGTACCGCGATGCTCTTACGAGCAATCAGACCGTCAATTTTGTTCAAAAAGCCATATCGGAGATACTGAGTACCCGACCCACGGCGGTTAATCTGAAATGGGCTATCGGTATTGTAGCCTCTAAAACTGATGGCAATTTAACTTTAGAAGAAAAAACACGCATAGCCCTTGAGACAGCAAAACGGCTCGCCGACAGTGACGCCGAAAACTGTAGGCTGATTGGCGAGAACGGATTACCATTGATTGAGGCAATAAGCAGAAATAAAAAGGGCGATGCGGTGAACATACTCACCCATTGCAATGCCGGTTGGCTTGCCTTTACCGATTATGGTTCGGCCCTTTCGCCCATTTACCTGGCACACCGAAAAGGCATTAGGGTTCATGTTTGGGTTGATGAAACGCGCCCGCGGAATCAGGGTGCAGCACTTACTGCTTGGGAACTGCTAAACGAAGGTGTTCCGCATACCTTAATAGCCGACAATACCGGTGGGCACCTGATGCAAAACGGCATGGTAGATTTGGTAATAACCGGCGCCGATAGAATAGCTGCCAATGGCGATACTGCCAATAAAATAGGCACCTACCTGAAAGCCCTTGCAGCCCACGATAATGGTATTCCATTTTACGTAGCAGCCCCTTCCTCAACCTTCGATTTTTCCCTTGATTCAGGAATGGGCAAAATCCCTATCGAAGAACGAGCGGCCAACGAAGTTCGATACGTTAGCGGCCTGTACAATGGACATTTAGTTGACGTGCTCATTTGTCCAGACAATACCCCGGCTGTAAACTACGGATTTGATGTGACACCAGCCCGGCTGATAGCAGGGTTTATTACAGAAAAAGGAATTGTTAACCCAAACAGCTATGCTATTTCAAATTTGCTGCACTAACATCACCATTATGTCATTTAACTTAACTTTTTGCCCATGAATCTGAAAACTTATAAATCAT
>LUYY01000042.1 GCA_001603415.1 Bacteroidales bacterium Bact_07
TATAATTGCTTCATAATATATTATTGAAGTTTACATATAGTAGTTGTTAAAAACTTTTTAATAACTGTTGTTTTTTTTAGTAACATGGATTGCAAAAAGTTGGTTTATTTGCAAAAAAAGTATATTTCACAATGAATAGCCGACGAAGAGGGTTCAATACCGACAAGCTAAAACGGGTTCACAGAAAGGAAATCCTATTCAATACCTGTGAGTTAGAAGCCATTAACCACTACTGCAAACGATATAGGGTACAAAATAAATCGAAGTTTCTCCGCGAGGCAATCATTTCCAAAATTTTAAACCGATTCGATGAGGATTACCCCCGCTTGTTTTAATATACTTCACTGAGACTAAAAACTCATCTGTAGCCTTACGTTTATTCTTCGTGAAGTCAGGTAGTTTGGAACGGCAAAGCGGTACGAATTCCCCTCCTGATTGGCAACCGTTTGAACCCACAAATACGATACTGTATTATTAAAATTGAAAAGATTAAAAATATCGATACCAACCGAAAGATCTGAGAGCTTTACATTCCCCACCAACCGTCGTCCTTGGTCGAAAAATATTTTTGTAAAACCAACATCAATCCTTTTATACGAAGGCATCCTAAAACTTTTTTGAGCATTTGTTACCCTATCCATCATTGGCAGACCACTTCCGTAAACACCGGTGAGGCTCACCCTGAAACTTTTATCGCTGGGCAAATAGTCTTGAACAAACAGACTCATGGAAAAGGTTTGATCGGTGGGGCGGAAGTAATAACCCGGGTAAATAGTATTCCCGTTATCATCGATATAAAAATCGTAAAGGTTGTCCTCCTTGGTTCGAAGAACCGACAGACTTAGCCACGATTCGGCTCCGGGAACAAGCTCGCCATTTAGCTTAAGATCAACACCCCGGGCATATCCCTTTGCCAGGTTTTCGCCTGAATAGCGTATTCGAACGTTATCTATGGCGAATGGGATTAAGCGGTTTAGCCACTTATTGTACAACTCCAAACTCATTCGGAATGGTCGTCCCCATGCCGTAAAGTAGTACTCAGCACCGGCAAGCGCATGTATTGATTGCTGCGCTTTAATATCCCGATTTAATTCACCATCAGCCAGACGTAATTCCCTATAAAATGGCGGTTGATAGTAATACCCGAACGATAGATGGTACTGAACGTTTCGATTCTCGAAATGGTTAAAGCTAATTGCCAGGCGTGGGCTCAATAGTAATTCATGGTTAAAACTCCAATGGGTTACCCTTACCCCAATGTTGGTTTTATACTCCCACTTTCCAAGGTTAAAATTGATATCGGACTGTGCAAAACCTGTTGCCCGATAAGACTCAATGGTTGTTGCTGCCCCAAAAAACCTATCGACCCCCACCTGTGAACCATTATAGGGTATAGCATAACCCGAGGAATCGATAAGTCCCCATTCCAGTAACTCATCGCTCAGGGTTTCGCGTTGAAGTTGCGCTCCCCATTTGGTTCGGCTATTCGCAAGTAATAGGTCACCTATGAAATTGATACTTTGAATGTTCAGATCGATATAATTTCGGGCATGATCCAAAAACCCACCTATACCAACGTTTATCAAGCTATCGCCGTATGTTTTGGAACCCATAGAATTATCGAGCTCATTCAGAAAGTATTGTCCAACCAAATCGTAGGTTTCCCGTTCGTTTGAGTAATAGGTTGAACCAATTATTTTGATGGTAAAGTTCGACGTTAGCCTGTAACGAGCCATTATGGCTGCCATTGACGATAAATACTGATCCTTTTCCTGCCCCTCGTAGTATATTTTTAGCTGCAGGGTGTTGTTGAATACCCCAAAACGGGTTTCACGTTCCTTTGGCTGAAAATCGAAACGATTGATGGCTACATTACCCAACACTCCTATGCTAAACCTATCCGAAAATCGATTGTTAACAACACCCTGCCAATCGAAAAACGAAGGGGTATAATCGCCCTTCGTTTCCAAGGAATTAAGCATGTAACGCGATGTTTTATACCGAAAACCCGATAGGTAGGTAATTGAATTGCCCCGGGTAGTTCCTTCGATAGTAGCTGAGGCTCCAAGCAAACCTGCGCTTACCTTCAACGTATTAGTTTTGGGCTCACGGTAGCGCACATTTAACACCGACGACATCTTATCGCCAAACTCTGCAGTAAAACCGCCCGATGAAAACTCAACCGACCCAACCATATCGGGATTAATGAAGCTTAACCCCTCTTGTTGAGCCGAACGGATTAGGAATGGCCTGTAAACCTCAACATCGTTAACGTAAACAAGATTCTCATCAAAATTACCGCCCCTAACGCTATACTGAGAACTCAACTCGTTAGATGAAGATACTCCTGGCAACAGTTTAACCAACGATTCCAATCCACCCGATACGTTTGGCGAAGCGTACAGCTCATCAATTCCAATGCGTTCAATGTTTCCCACCTTCCGTTGCAGCGAACGAACGTAAACACCCTCAATGAATTCTTCCGATGGCTTTAAAGCCACCTCAAGGGATTTCGCTTTATCGGCACGCACTCCAACTTCAAGCGTTTGGAAGCCTAAGCATGAAAACCTTAGAACAACCGTATCGGCCTCAACTACTGAAATCGAAAATCGCCCTTCATAGTCAGTTGAAACACCAATTGGGCTTCCAACCACAACCACACTTGCCGATGGGATTGGCTTGTTAAGTGTATCCTTTACCGTACCCAAAATCGTTACCCTTCGCGCCTGGGCATGAAGCGATGAAACGTCGGTGATAAAAATCACCAAAACAATAAAAACAATGCTGTATAGCGATTTCAAACTCATTCCAAGGCTTACCATTTAAACGCCAAAGGTAGTAATCGAACTAAACATGGTAAACCTTAAACTCAAAAACTTTACCTTTATTGTGTATTTTTATGAATGTTGACAAATTAGCAACCTACACCAGATGAAGGAAATACTAATTGTTTCTCGGAATAACGCCTGCCGATCGGCCATGGCCGAAGGGTGGTTTAAATACTACGCCAAAGGTGCTGCAAACATAAGCAGTGCAGGGATTGAACCCACCCAGCTCGACCTACGGGCTGCCCAAAGCATGATGGATGCGGTCATAGATATTACCAAGCATCAATCCAAAAACCTCGATGCCCTTAGCGATAAAGAGTTCGACATTGTTTTGGTGATGGACAACAATGTGGCCAAGGTGGTAAGCAATAACCTGCGCTTCAAAAAACTTTACGTTTTTCACTTCGACAGCCCTAAGGTTGATGAAAATGACGATTCACTTACCCGAAAATCATACGATAGCCTTAGAGACGAAATCGAAAATTGGGCTTTCGATTTTATTCACCAAAACATTAAAAGGTTGATGTAGTATGGCAAAACAGGTTGAAATACAGCTCCGACCCTACCCACAGGGCTTTCATTTGGTTACAACAGAGATTGTGAAACAACTACCGGAACTACCCCAAGTGGGTTTGCTGCATTTGTTCATTATGCATACCTCAGCTGCGCTAAGCATAAACGAAAATGCAGATCCCACGGTTCGAACCGATCTTAACTCCTTTTTTAACAAGCACTACCCAATGGAACCTTACTTCAACCACGACCTGGAAGGCGATGACGATATGCCTGCACACGTAAAAACTACAGTTGTTGGAACCTCGGTAACAATTCCCATTACCAACGGAAGGCTAAATCTGGGAACTTGGCAGGGAATATATCTTTGCGAATTCCGAAAACACGGCGGAAGTCGAAAAATTATTGCAACAATAATCGAATGACCACCTAATTACAATATTTTATATTTTTCAGCATTTTACTTTATCGCAATAATTGTTTTTTGTATTTTTGCTAACAACATTTAATCAATTGCATACTAACAATTACAATTTGTTACTTAATGAATCTTTGTTTCATATACTTTTTGCATAATGTTGCCTTAAATGTTGGCTTTTTGAAACGCTTTGGTGGCCTATGAGTTTAATCTCAAGTGAAAACTTAAAAAATATCACTCAAAATATCAACCTTAATTAAAACACTCGAAACACGGTAAAAATATGAATAATAGCAAGTTACTACTATTAGGTGACGAGGCCATAGCGCAAGGCGCAATAGATGGCGGCCTATCAGGTATATATGCCTATCCGGGCACCCCATCGACCGAAATAATGGAATACGTACAAGGTTCCAAGCAAGCCGCGGAACTGAATATCCACAGGCAATGGTCAACCAATGAGAAAACCGCCATGGAAGCAGCCATTGGAATGTCGTATGCCGGGAAAAGAGCCATGGTATGCTTTAAGCACGTAGGGTTAAACGTGGCAGCCGATGCATTTATAAACGCGTCAATTACAGGTGTAAATGGCGGATTAATTGTGGTATCGGCCGATGACCCCTCGATGCACTCCTCCCAAAACGAACAGGATTCCCGGTTTTACGGTAAATTTTCAATGATTCCTATACTGGAACCCTCGAACCAACAAGAAGCCTACGATATGGCATACTTCGGGTTTGAACTTTCCGAGAGGTTAAACGTTCCTGTTTTGATGCGTATTACAACCCGCATGGCTCATTCAAGAGCTGGCGTTCAGCGCCGCGAGGTTAAGCCACAAAATCAACTCCATCTTCCATCGGATCCCCGGCAGTTCGTATTGCTTCCGGCAATTGCGCGCAAAAACTATAAGAAACTGCTGGTCTCGCAATCGGCCATGGAATTGGAATCGGAAAAATCGGCATACAACCAGCTAATTCCCGGAACCGACAAGAGCCTAGGTATCATCACAACAGGCATTGCCTACAATTACCTTATTGAAAACTACCCCGACCATAAATGCCCCTACACTGTTCTTAAAGTATGCCAATACCCAATTCCGCGCAAGCAGGTTACCGACCTTTACAACGATTGCGAAAAACTCTTAATACTTGAGGAGGGATATCCCATTGTTGAAGAGATGATTAAAGGTTTCCTCAACATTGGCAAGACCATACATGGACGACTAGATGGAACACTACCCCGCGATGGCGAACTCAACCCCAATATTGTAGCCAAAGCGCTCGGAATGCCTGTAACGGAAGGCCAACTTGTTCCTAATATTGTAAAAAATCGTCCCCCTTCACTCTGCCAGGGTTGTGGCCATAGGGATGTTTACGAAGACCTGAACGAAGCGTTAAAGGAATACGGAACCGGAAGAGTTTTTTCCGATATAGGTTGCTACACCCTGGGTGCCCTGCCCCCATTTAATGCCATCAATTCCTGTGTCGATATGGGCGCCTCAATTACTATGGCTAAAGGGGCAGCCGATGCCGGACTGGTTCCTGCCATTGCAGTTATAGGCGATTCCACTTTTACACACAGCGGTATGACAGGGCTTTTAGATGCAGTTATTGAGAACTCACCTATCACCGTTATTATATCGGACAACTCAACCACCGGCATGACAGGCGGACAACACTCCTCGGCAACCGGCCGCATCGTTGAAATCTGCAAGGGCATTGGCGTTCATCCTGACCATATCAGAGTGGTAACCCCTTTAAAGAAAAACCACGAAGAGAACGTGAAAATCATTAAGGAAGAGCTAGAATACAATGGCGTTTCAGTTATCATTCCACAACGCGAATGTATCCAAACCTTTGCCCGAAGGAAAAAGTCTGAGAAAAAAGAATCGAATGAGTAACATTTAACCTGAAAATTACCATGAAAAACGACATAATACTTGCAGGTGTAGGCGGACAAGGAATACTATCAATTGCAGCAGCAATTGGACTTGCCGCAGTTAATAGCAACCTCTACATTAAGCAATCGGAAGTGCATGGCATGAGCCAGCGTGGGGGCGACGTACAATCGCACCTTCGCATTTCCGACAGGCCTATTGCTTCGGATCTAATTCCGGCTGGAAAAGCCGATATGATTATTTCCGTTGAACCCATGGAAGGGCTCCGTTACCTACCTTTTTTAGCACCAACTGGCTGGCTGGTAACCAATATTAATCCCTTTAATAATATTCCCGATTATCCAGCTGCCGATGACCTACTAACGCAAATTAAAGCGGTGAAAAACCACATTGCAATTGATGCCGATGCCATTGCTAAGGAAGCTGGATCATCAAAGGCTTCAAACATAGTAATGCTTGGTGCTGCATCGCTATTCCTCGATATGCCCTTCGAAAAGATTGAAGAAGGAATACGTCAGCTTTTCGGTAGAAAAGGCGACGAAGTGGTTCAACTTAACCTTAAAGCCCTAAGAATGGGACGTGAATTCAGCGAAAGGAACCGTTAGCATTTCTTCTGATTCTAAGCCGCCTGATGGCGGCTTTTTTTTTACCCAAACCTTTATTAATTTACGCAAAATTTAACCCCAACCCTAAATGGAAAGTTCAGGGCTTCATCTCCCAATCAGTGAACCCATTACTGTTTTTGGAATTACCCTTTTGGTGATATTTATAATACCATTGTTTTTTTCAAAACTCAAACTTCCGGGAATCATAGGTCTTATTATTGCCGGAATGATTTTAGGAACTACTGGCTTAAATGTTCTTGATAAAAATGGTAGCATTGAGCTCTTGGGTAATGTAGGGCTTATTTACTTAATGTTCCTTGCTGGCTTAGAACTCGAGGTTGGAAGTTTTTTAAAGAATCAACATAAAAATATCACCTTCGGACTGCTCACATTTTCCATCCCTTTCATTTTCGGGTTCGTGATTTGCAACCATATACTGAAATATGACATTTTGCCGTCGCTGCTCATTGCCAGCATGTTCTCAACACAAACCATGATTGCATTCCCAATTGTTTCGCGCCTTCGACTTACAAAAACTTTACCTGTTGAGATTTCGATAGGTGGAACTATAATCACCGATACTCTTGTTCTCCTGATATTCGTTATAATTACTTCATTATCAAATAATACTGGAATAAACGAATTTCTATTACTTATTCCAAAGATTCTGTTTTTTGTCTTTTTGGTTATCCTTATACTTCCCCGAGTTACCCTATGGTTTCTAAAAAATCTCTCATCGGACCAGCTGGCACAATACGTATTTGTGCTTGCTACGGTATTCACAACAAGTGCTATTGCAAGGTTTTTGGGTATTGAACCCATAATAGGCGCCTTTCTGGCAGGAATAGTTTTAAACAGGCAGATTCCGCCATCGGCAATGCTTATGAACCGGATCGAATTTATTGGTAATGCTTTGTTCATCCCTTTCTTTCTTTTCTATGTAGGAATGTTAATCGATTTAAAGGCATTTGTAAGTGGCTATGAATCAATTGAACTGTCAGCCATTCTCATATCATTTGCCATAATATCTAAATGGTTGGCAGCATTCATCACCCAAAAGATATTTGGACTAAAAGCGCTCGATCGTCAGCTAATTTTTGGTTTAAGCACAGCACATGCAGCGGCTACCATTGCCATCATACTTGTAGGCTATAAAATTGGTATTGTCGATATCAATGTATTGAATGCCACCATAGTTGTGATTTTTGTCTCGTGTGTTGTGAGTGCAATGGTTACCGAAAAAGCAGCCAAAAGCTATGCAATTGCTTTTCCAGCCATAAGGTTTAAACCAACCGATTCCGAAAAGGTATTGATTCCGGTGGCAAATCCCTCTAATATTGAACATCTTATTGAATTTGCTGAATATGTAAGCGAAAGAGCAAAAAAGAATCCCATAACCTTACTCCGCGTTGTAAAGGATGATGATGAGATCCACAAAGTTCAAGACCTTGTAGCAAAAGCCGAAGATATTAGCCATAATTTTGGAATAGAAACCGAGTGGGCTGTTCGGGTTGATGTAAACATCTCATCTGGGATTGTAAGGGCTGCAAAAGAAATGCTTGCATCCAAAATTATTATGGGATGGTCGGGTAAATACATTTCATCGCGCCGGTGGATTTTTGGAACAATACTCGAGGGCGTGCTGGCCGATGTGAAACAACCCGTTTACATTTGCAGACTCAAACAACCCATCGAGCAGTTTTCGCAAGTATTCATTTTAATTCCTTCCAATGCCGAGTTCGATCCCGACTTTAAGAACTACATGCATAGCATTGAAAAGATTATTAAAAAGACTCGTCAAAAAGTAACCATCATTGTTGATAGAATTCATGCCGAGAATGTTATGGCTGAGCTACCTCCTGCTTACAGCAAGGTTAAACCAACCGTAGTTGAAATCCGAAAATGGGTGGATGGTTTTAACCATCTGAAAAGTATCGATACCAATGCCCTTGCTATAATCATTTCGGCACGTCGAGGAACAATAGCCTTCAACAGCGATATACAGAATACCCTTTTACTTACCAGCCAAATCATTTCTGATAAAAACGTTGTAATTGTTTACCCTGCCATTCATGGAACTTCAATCATCGATTCCCGATCACTGCTATCGGGAACCGGACAAGTTATAACTGAGAACTAAACTTTTAATACTCTTGGCCGCAACTTCGGCCGAAGTCTTTGCAATATCGAACACAAAAGCATCATTAAGGTTCCATCGTTCAGCAACATGCATAAGATTTTCGCGTCTAACAGTAAACACCAATAAATTTTTGGTTTTTGTAAGATGATGTTCAATGAGTTCAGCCCATACCTCGCCGTAGAGTTCCATTCGGCCTACCTCATCAATCACCAGTATCTCATCGCTTTTAATTGCCATCAAATCGTTGGTTAATGCCCTAATAACCTCTTGGTTAAACTCAAACGACTTATTCGGCAAGCCACAAGCAGCAATTCTTCGGCATAGCATCAATTCGTTGCCATCAGGCAATACTTTGAGGGTATATCCATCGCGCAACGGTGGCAAACCAATTCCTTTCGCAATAAATCCCCTAATAGTGAGGCCTTTAATACTCCCAAGAAGGTTAATGAGGTTTTCCAAGTAAGTCGATTTACCTTCGCCTAAACCGCCTGTAATAATTATAATTGGCCGATTACCACCCCAACTTGAATTTCTTATAACTCCCTGAATATTATTTATAGCATTTGATGCCGAAAAATCGATATTTTTGAAAACATTCAGGTAAATAGGTAATGCATTGAAGGCCATACTCGAAGCATAGTAAACTGGGCTAAAAAATCCCCGGTTAAAAAACTGGCTAACCGCCGGTTTGGCAAGCTCAGTCCCAATAGCAGCCAAGGTAACCACAACAAAAATTGCCCTTACAAAAATATAGATGCCATACACCGGCGCTAAAGCAATTTGGGTTGAAAAAAGTGGTATTATGAATGAAAATATTAAAACCGGCACAACAAAAAAAGGCTTCAACAGCATTCTTCGCGGCCTTTCGTAAAATAATACAATTAACAAAACATATACCCCTCCACTCAAAATTGCAATAGCAATGGGCATCGCCGATGCATAGGTAAGGTATGCAACCAGTGCAACAAGATGAATAATCAATAGGAAATAGTTTCTAATACCAATCGTTCCACCCTTTTCTCCAAAAATGGTCAGCTCAATTTGACTTGAAGTTAAGGTAGAATTTTTTTTTCCTAAGCTAAACCCGATTAACGCCGAAAGAAAACCCAAAATCAAGTAGATGATTAGTACGGTATATATTAATGAATTGGTAATAACAATGGTATTACTTTTTGATAATTGGGAAATTAAACCCATAAAGAAATCCACAATCCCTTGGCCATAAAGCATATAAAGTCGAATTGCTTTAAAAAGCGGTACAGAGAGCATGGCCAAACCACCGCCCAGCACCAGGCCAAAAGCATTTGTTCCCAAAACCAGCACTCCGGCCTCCAACAGTAGCCCCTCAACCATAATTCCCACCATAGGTGGTAAAATAACAGCACTTGGCGATACCGACTTTAGTAGGGCACAAATTAAAGCAGCCCTCCAGAAAAATCCCCTCCGAATGTCGTTAGCCGAAATAACCGAAACGGTAAAAACCCCAAGAAATGCGAGTAATGTTCCAGCCACCAGGGGAACCATCAGGTTATGTAATGCCGAACCCAAGGTAATTTCCAGTGCGCCCCAAATACTTCCACCAATAATGGAAAGTTGCCACAGTGGGCTAAGCTTGTAAATTGCGCGATTCTTCTCCACTAACTGTTTTCGGATTTTGAACAACTATCAAGTAATCAACGGCTAAAACGAAAAGCAATACAAACTCTACATCCTGAAACCCCAATAGATTTAAAATGATTGTGGCGATAATAACTCCTAAGGTATATAGTCTATTCCTGTCAACTTTCTGTAAGTTCTTGTTATTCCTGATGTAAAACCTTAACCTATACAATACAATAGGAGCAAAAGCCAAGTAGAACAGCCAAACCCCTAATTTGTAAAAGCCCAATCGAACAATACCCGCAACTATTAGTAAACCAACGGTAAAAAGAATTAATTTACGTTCCGAAATTCTTATTTGTTCCATGCCTTAAATATTTGGTATCAAAATTGACAACAATATTAAAAAAATTAGTTGATGATTTAAGCTATCTTTGAATTCGATTGTTAACAATACAAATTTTTATCAACATGCAAAAAATTTTACTTATTGTTTTGATACTCGTTTCATCTACCCTATTTGCCCAGATTAAACGAAGTGCTAATATCACCAGTGATGAACTTTTATACCACGAGAACTTTTTAGCATCCGATAGCCTTAAAGGAAGGCAACCCGGCACTGTTTACGATAAAATTGCAGCCAAGTATATCCGCGATGAGTTCCGTGAGTATGGCCTAACCACCTTAGGGAAGAAAGGTTTCCAGTTCTTTACCTTCAAAAATTTTAATCCCGACTTCGAAAAGAAAACTCACCTGATGATAAATGGCGAAAGGCTTGAGTTTGGTCGCGATTTCTCCGCCCCCACAGTTAACGGTTCCGATTCACTTTGTACCGAAGCCATTTTTGTTGGAAAAGGCGATGAGGCATCGTACCAAAATGTTAAGGTTCGCAGGAAATGGGCTGTTATTTACTACCCCCTTGACCAGCATGTGTATTTGAATCCTAAACCTATTGAGATTGCCAAGAATCAAGGTGCTGCGGGAATAATCGTTGTAAGCAACGATACTTTAAGTAAATACATCGATGTTGACTTTCGAACCTTACCCAACCTACCCCTTTTTATTCTCTCGCCCGAAGCGTCGGCTAAACTACTCAAACCCATTGGTTTGTGCTCCGATATTGCAAAAAAGATCAAAGAAAACAGCATTTCATCACAACCCTTGGGTATTAATGTGTGCGGCAAGGTAGCAAAACTTTACAACCTTATTGAAACCCAAAACGTTGTGGCTATGCTCCCCGGTTCCGACCCAAAATTAGCAAACGAATATATTGTGATTGGTGCGCATTACGACCATTTGGGCATGGGCGAAATGGGCGGAAGCAGGGCACCTGACCAACTGGCTATCCACAACGGCGCCGACGATAACGCTTCGGGCGTAGTTTCGATGCTCGAGATTGCTCAAAAACTGGCATCGGAACCGAAAAAGATTAAACGAAGCATTGTGTTTGTTGCTTTTGGCGCCGAAGAGAAAGGACTCATCGGCTCTCAACGATTTGTTGATTCTGCGCTAATACCCATCGAGAACATCAAGGCTATGATAAACCTCGATATGGTTGGAAGGCTCCGCAATCGTGAACTCGAAGTTCACGGGGCAAAAACTTCACTTGAAGCCGACTCCATCCTCAACAAACTTAACTCCGATAGCTTATTTCACCTAAAACTCGTTCCCGACGGCTTTGGCCCATCGGATCATGCCTCGTTTTACTCCAAAAATATCTCCGTTTTCTTTATTCATACAGGACTACACGAAGACTACCACACCCCTAACGATGATGTTGCCCTGCTAAACATTGAAGGTATGCAACAGGTTGCAAGTTACACGTACCGATTAGCCTTTGAGCTGTCAACAATGCAGAAACCGCTTACCTTTACTAAGTCAAGCACCCGTTCACTTTCATCATCACGCACCCCAAAAATTAAGGTCAAATTAGGTATTATGCCCGATGTAAGCGGTGCATCGGACGAAGGCCTAAAAGTTATGGGGGTTACCGAAGGTAAACCCGCCGAAATTGCAGGTATCCAGGTAGGCGATTTGATTATCGCCATAAACCAGAAACCCATAAAAAATATTTACGATTACACCGAAGCGCTTTCAGCCCTTGAACCTGGAACAAAAATAACTGTCAAGGTTTTAAGAGATAAAAACGAAATAGAGTTTTCTGTTGAACTTTAAACTTATATGGAAATGAAGAAATATTTAATTTTCTTTTTTGCACTTCTGATAACAATAACCGCTGCTATCTATCAGCGTCTTACAGGTCCAACTCACCCCAAACGGATTAATTACACAATCGATAGTATTGAGTATAAATCGAAACTTATCCGCAGTGGGGAGAGCGATAAGGATACCAAAATAACCCTTAACCTACCTATTAATGCCACGGCAACCCTATATTACAAGAAATATAAGGTAGATGAAGATTTTATTGCTTTACCCTTCATGGCCATTGACCAAAACAAACAAGAAGTTTACCTACCCAAAATGCCTGCCGCTGCCAAACTTGAATACTATATCGAAATACTTGATGGCGCTGAAACCAAGCATTTTTTCAAAGAAAATCCCATCATCATTAGGTATAAAGATCCTGTGCCAGCCTGGGTCTTAATCCCTCACATTTTAATAATGTTCCTGGCTATGCTTTTCTCAAACCTAACCGGTTTGCAGGCTGCATTCAATATGCCCTCGTTTAAACGGAATATAACCATAAGCCTCGCCCTGCTATTTTTTGGTGGTTTAATCCTTGGCCCCATAGTCCAGAAGTTTGCATTTGGGGCCTACTGGACTGGCTTCCCCTTTGGTTATGACCTTACCGATAATAAAACCCTTATTGCTTTTGCAACATGGCTTATAGCTTATTTAATTAACCGCAAGAACGATAGGCCTGCTATAGCGATGTTTGCTGCAATTGTAACCATTATAGTTTTCTCAATTCCTCACAGCGTATGGGGATCGGAACTTGATTATGAAAGTGGAAAGGTTGTTACAGGATTCATTAACTCATTAATCCTCTTCTAATCAAGTTAGAACATAGAAAAAGAAAGGCCGTCGAATAACGACGGCCTTCATTAGCTATTACATCTTCCGATTAGTGCTTTTGCTCACATGGTTTATCGCAGGGCTCTTTATGCTCCTTATCGCTGCTGCAACCATCTTTCTTGGTGCTATCGGCAGGTGAGTTAACCTTTGTTGAATCGCAGCAACCCTTCCCTTCAACCTTGCTATGATCGCCACAACACTCAGTGTTTGCTTGTTTGTTACTATCGCTTGCCTTTGAACCGCATGATGTTAGGGCTATGCTGCCAACAAACAATAGCGCTGATGCAATTAATACTATCTTCTTCATT
>LUYY01000043.1 GCA_001603415.1 Bacteroidales bacterium Bact_07
TGGTCGCACAGCCTTCTCGCTACCAGAGATTGCCGACATTGCCCGTCAAAACCACGAAATTTTCAAGGAACTCCATAAGGTTTCGGATATCGACTACCGCCCCATCAACTATGTAACTTTTGCTCACGACGATAACATGCTAAAGGCACTGGAGGCATCAATGGCGTGGAGCGATGCATACATGGTTCAGCCTTCCGATTTCCGCAAGGAAATATCACCCTTCATGAACGATATGCTAAGCACCTACAAAGCAGCACTCATAACCCGTGGGTGTTGGCAAGCTACACCGGGTAAGGTTGTCGACCTTCTCCGTAAAATAGGCATTGAGCATGGTGGTACGGTTAAGGAGGATACCGAACTGCTAAGCGTTCACCGCAACGGAAACGGATTTGTCGCCCTAGTGCGGGATCACAATAAAGAGTACATAGAGTACCATGCCGATAACTTTGTGAATGCCCTTGGCCCCGAGGGCGAAAAGTTTAGCCGTCAGCTGGGGATATTCACAGGCATTTACCCGGTTAAGCATCAGGCTTTCATTACCCGTCGTTTGCCATGGCTGGGCATAAACGGTAATCCGCTTGGAATGCTTATCGATAGGAGGAACTACAAAGGCTTTGTGGCCGTTTACGGGCAGCAACTTGCTGAAACAGGACAAATTATTGGCTGTGCTTCTCCGGCAGTTGATCCACGCGAAGCCGATAAAAACCTCAAGATTAACTCGCAGGACTTCCTTGAGATTGCCTCGGAGATTTTCTCTAACTGGATACCCCAACTCAGTTCCGTTGGATTCCAGGCTGTTTGGGCAGGTTACTATGTGGAACCCCGCATGTTTATCGATACCAGGCATGGTCTGTTCACCGGTCTACGCGGACAGGGCTTTATGTTGGGTATGGGGTTGGCCAAGATGTATGTTGATGAGCTAATGGGCCGTCAGGTACCCGAGTACTTTAAACGCCTTAGCCTCGAGGGGGATGGTTTACCCGAAAAGGCATTCAAGTAAAAACCAGTAAAAATCGATATGTTTGGGACTCCCCGTAGGCAATTGCTTGCGGGGATTTATTTTGGCCTAGTGATAAAATGTTAATAAAATGGTAATCTACACCTTGAATTACATTAAAATATAAGCCTTACATTTACCGCACCAACCCCAAACACCAATAGCCATGAAACTAAAAAACAAATTTGCAAGGTTTATGACAATAACCTTAATGCTTTCGTTTTTTGTTGGATTTTCGGCATGTGAAAAAGACTTTCCAGCCAATCCAAAGAACAAAAATTTAGAAGTGGCAACGGCAATGCCACAGGACACTTTTGATAAGGCAACCGGTTACTTACTCGAGAATTTTGAAAGTGGAAGTAAAACCTCATATGCCGGAGCAAGCGTAACCCTATCGACTGGTAGCTGGTACCTAAACGACGCTTTGCTTGGCACCTCAACCAGCGACAGTAAAAATGGCACCAAATCGGTTCGAATTGTTAATACCGGAAAAGTAACCATGCAGTTCGATAAAACAAATGGTGCATCAACCGTTGAGGTTTACCATGCCAAGTATGGCAGCGACGGAACCAGCACATGGGAGCTTTGGGTATCAACTAACAGTGGGAGCACATGGAGCAAAGTAGGTTCAACAGTAACCACATCATCAACCACACTAAGCAAAGCAACCTTTACTGTTAACCTAACGGGTAATGTTCGCTTCGAGATCAGAAAGGTGTCGGGTGGCTCATATCGTATTAACATCGATGATTTCAAAATTACCGACAACTCAACTGCACCCACCCGCGACGACAACATGGCGCTGGGCAACCCTTCGGGGGCGGTGGCCAGCACTGCATACCCCAACAACTACCTTATGGTTAAACCCCAGTATGCTCTATCATACAACAACAGCAAGTTGACCTGCAACTGGGTATCGTGGCATTTGAGCAGTGCCTGGATAGGCTCAGCCCCAAGGCAGGATGATTTCCGTGCCGATAATACCCTACCTTCCAGTTGGGTGTGGGTTGGCGGGACCGACTATAGCGGATCAGGCTTCGATCGTGGTCACATGTGCCCCAGTGCCGATCGAACTGGTTCCACCACCGACAACTCCGCCACCTTCCTGATGACAAACATGGTTCCCCAAGCCCCCAACAACAACCAGATAACCTGGGCTAATCTTGAAAATTACTGCCGTTCACTAATTGATGCAGGCAATGAACTATACATCATTTCTGGGCCATGGGGACAAGGTGGAACCGGGTCGGCTGGATATAAAACCACCATCTCCAGTAAAAACATTACCGTTCCTGCCTATGTTTGGAAAGTTATCGTTGTACTACCTGTTGGCTCGAACGATGCTTCGCGTATTACAACATCAACCCGTGTAATTGCGGTATGGATGCCCAACACGCAGACTGTAAACAGCCAACCCTGGGGTTACTATCGCACCACGGTTGATTACATTGAAAGTCAAACGGGATACGATTTCCTATCTAACGTATCATCATCAATCCAAAGCGTGATTGAATCGAAGGTCGATAACGGCCCAACTAACTAATAAGTAATAGCCATAAAAAAGGGTCGCAAGTAATTGCGACCCTTTTGGCTTTAAAGTCTATTTCTTCTATTCCGTTCTATCGTTATTCATGAATCCTTGCATCTCCAAAACCTTAAGCAGATTCTTTGAGAACGCAACATTATCCTTTAGGGTATAGCGTTTATCGGTAAAAATTTGAGCTAGTGTTTCCTTCTGGTTCTCTTCCAGCAAGCGTTTAGTTAATGGTAGTGATTCCTTATGCTGGTATATCTGGTCGATATCGCCCTCAGAGTAATCCTGGTAAACATCGTAATGCACAACACCTGCAAGCGGTAGCCTATCGGTTAAGTCGGGGTGCTCATCGGGGTATCCCATTACCACTGTTGTTACAGGCACAACACCTTTGGGTAGCTTCAGCACCTCGATAATCTTATCGGCAGTATAGGTTGTAGTTCCAAGGTAACATATTCCCAGCCCCTTCTCTTCTGCAGCAATGCATACGTTTTGGGCAACCAAAAGGGCATCAATTGCAGCGGTAAAGAACGACAAAAAGTTATCGTACCCCGGGTTGGCCTTACGCTGCAGGCACCACTTGTTAAAGCGATTGAAATCGGCGCAAAAGGTGAGCACCACTGGTGCCTGCATTACCATCTGCTGGTTAAAGTGTAAAGGTAAAAGTTGCCGTTTAACCTCCTCATCGCGGGTAACAATAATGCTGTAAACCTGCATGTTGCCAGTTGTTGAAGCGCGGGTTCCGGCAGTTAAAATCTCTTGAAGTAGAGAATCGTCAATGGGATCGCTCTTGTACTTTCGAATTGAACGATGCGATAGCAATGCTTTCATCTCATTCTTGATTTATCAACTTACAAATAAAATAAAATAGCACTACGGGAGTGCTATTTAAAGTTATGTTATTGAACAACTTTTGAGTGTATTTACCCTAACTCCTTCTCTATCAGATAGGAATTCCTGTCGGAAGAGCTACGCGAAACCAGCTCACCAATAAACCCAGCAGTGAAGAGCTGCACACCAATTACTGCTACCACAAGGGCAATATAGAAAAGGGGCTGATCGGTTACCGGGCGATACTTTAAATGATGAAACTGAGCCCAAAGTTTACCAGCCACAAGCCATGCGGCTATTATACCCCCAGTAAGGAACATCAGGGTGCCCAGTGTTCCAAAGAAGTGCATGGGTTTTTTCCCGAACTTTGACACAAATATTACCGACATCAAATCGAGGAAACCATTGATAAAGCGTGTCCAGCCAAACTTCGACGTACCGTACTTACGCTCACGGTGCTGCACAACCTTTTCGCCAATCTTCCGAAACCCTGCCTGTTTGGCTAAAACAGGGATGTAGCGGTGCATTTCGCCGTAAACCTCAACACTTTTAACCACAGTGCTGCGGTAAGCCTTTAAGCCGCAATTCATGTCGTGTAGCTTTATCCCGCTTACCATCCTCACGGTGGCATTGTACAGTTTACTTGGAATACGCTTGGTGAGCAGCGGATCGTAGCGTTTTTTCTTCCACCCCGACACTAAATCGTAGCCTTGTTCCTTGACCATACGGTAAAGCTCAGGAATTTCATCGGGGCTATCCTGTAGGTCAGCGTCCATGGTAAACACCACATCGCCTTGAGCGGCTGTAAAGCCAACCTGCAGGGCAGCCGATTTACCGTAGTTCCTACGGAACTTGATTGCCCGTAATGTTGAGTATTGGTTTCGGAGCTGCTCAATTACCGCCCAGCTGCTATCGGTACTGCCATCGTCAATCATAATCACCTCATAGGAAAGACCATTGGCATCCATAACACGGGCAATCCACTCCATGAGTTCAGGTAACGACTCTTCCTCGTTATAAAGAGGAACTACGACAGAAATATCCATACAAAAAAAGTTATTCAATTACCTCGTTACTCTCAAAAGGCGATTTTTCCTTTTTAAGAAAGATTGAGGTAATCAGCGAAAAGATAAAGCCCATCACAACCATCCCAAACAAAGCAGAGACTGAAATAATTAATGGCGACATAAACTTCTTCTGCATCTCAATAGCTGCTTCAATCTGATCGTCACTCATTCCCCTTTTAACAAGTTCTTCCTCGGTTAAGGCTAATATTTTACCAATGTAATCGGGATCAATAACAGTAGTTAAAAGGAAAGTGAAAACAGCCACAATAATCCCAGCAAAAAGCGAAATCAAAACACCAAAACCTAAGGCATTACCGTATGATATTGCACCACTAAGCACCTCATCGCGGTACTTCATGGTACCCCAAATAATGATGCCTATCATAATGGCGTAGTTTATAAAACTTACCCAGGTAGGAGCTTTAACAGCTCCGGCCAGATAGGTTATCAAGCTTAAAATTACGAGTGCTACTCCCATTATGAGCCCGTAGTTCATTGCATGCTTAAACAAAAGATTTTTTTGATTTTCCATGTTAGTATAGGTTTAGTTTCAATGCAAATATATGCAAAATGCTAAAAAAAGTTAGAATGCAGCCAACTAAATGTAAAGTTTAGCTATCTTTGCAACGGGTAAGTCTTATACGACCAGCTCCTGCTGAACCCCCCCAGGACCGGAAGGTAGCAAGGGTAAGCGGTTGTAGCGGTGCGATATAAGTAGCTTACCCACTTTTTTTTATCCCCTTTTTTAAGCTTACCTTTGCTAAAACTTCAAAGTAAAACAGCCAATGCCTCGATTTAAATTAACCATTGAGTACGACGGTTCAAGGTACCGCGGATGGCAGTTCCAGCGCGAAGCAGCCACAATAATGGGCAAATTAATGGATGCCGTTAAGGAAGTTTACAAGATTAGCGATTACGAGCTATACGGTGCAGGCCGTACCGATGCCGGAGTGCATGCTCTTGGCCAGGTTGCCCACCTCGATATCGACTCAGCTATGCCTCCTTACATCGCCATGGAAAGGCTCAACGAGGTTTTACCTTCATCAATCAATATCCTCGAAATGGTTAAGGTTAGCCCCCGTTTCCATGCTCGCTACGATGCCAAGCATCGCAGCTACGTGTACCACATATCGCGCAGGCGTACCGCCTTTGGCAAAGACTATAGCTGGTGGGTAAAAGAGCCACTAAATGTTGCGGCCATGGCCGATGTAACCCACCACTTTGTTGGAATGAAGGACTACAAATCGTTTGGAGCACCCGAAAAGGAAGGCGAATCGACCCTTGTAAAGATTGATCACCTAAAAATCTTTGAGGTTGACGATTCAATCCTAATCCATATTATTGGTTCACACTTCCTTTGGAAACAGGTTCGCCGCATGGTTGGCACTTTGGCCCAAGTGGGTATGGGTAAACTCACCGAAAATGATATAGACATGTTTTTCAGGGAGTACTCCACGCTACCGGCTAAATTTACCGCACCCCCATCGGGTTTATACCTGGAACGCATCTACTATGCAGGTGATGCTCTGAACGAGGAACCCTCATGGTTAATCAACATTCACAAGCATTAAACCACCATTGAAAAACCAATGGTTAAACCGTTAACAAATCAAAATAAAGCCTTAACCTGTTAGTATTTAGGTTATATTTGTGCGGATTTATTAAAGCAGATGGATTTCAAGTTACTTACAACCGACACACAAACCTCGGCACGTGCAGGTATTATAACTACCGATCACGGACAAATTGAAACCCCAATCTTTATGCCAGTGGGCACAGTGGGCAGCGTAAAGGGCGTTTCGCACAGGGAGTTGGAAAACGATATTAACGCCCAAATCATTTTGGGCAATACATACCATCTTTACCTACGTCCCGGACTTGATGTACTTCAACAGGCCGGTGGATTACACAAATTCTCGAGTTGGGATCGACCCATACTCACCGATAGTGGCGGTTATCAGGTTTTCTCGCTGGCCGACATGCGAAAGCTCACCGCCCAGGGCGCATCGTTCCGCTCACATATCGATGGTTCTCCACACCTGTTTACCCCTGAGAATGTAATGGATATTCAGCGTATTATTGGCGCCGATATTGTAATGGCATTCGACGAATGCCCACCGGGCGATGCCGATTACGAGTACGCCCGTAAATCGCTCGACCTAACCGAGAAGTGGCTTGAACGCTGCGTGCAGCGGTTCGATACCACTGAACCGCTTTACGGCCACAGCCAAACACTATTCCCCATTGTTCAGGGTTGCGTTTACCCCGACCTCCGGAAACGCGCTGCCGAAAATGTACAGAAGTACAACCGCGATGGCTACGCCATTGGTGGCCTTTCGGTTGGCGAGCCCGCCGAGGTAATGTACCAAATGGTTGAGGTGGTAAACAGCATCCTTCCCCAAAACAAGCCCCGCTACCTGATGGGAGTGGGAACACCCGAGAACATCCTGGAATCCATAGCCCTTGGCATTGACATGTTCGACTGCGTTATGCCTACCCGTAATGGCCGAAACGGGATGCTTTTCACATCGGAGGGTATAGTAAACATCCGGAATAAGAAATGGCAAGCCGACTTCTCTCCTATCGATCCATTTGGCCCAACTTTTGTTGATAGTAGATACTCAAAAGCTTATCTTCGCCATCTGTTTATTGCAGGTGAGATGTTGGGACCACAAATTGCCAGCATTCACAACCTGGGTTTTTACTTATGGCTTGTAAGGGAGGCTCGTAAACACATTGTTGAGGGCGATTTTCTGCAATGGAAAAACGCTATGGTTAAAAAAGTGTCGAAACGTCTATAAAACACCACTATGAAGTTACTGGACTGGTATATAATCCGAAAGTTTATTGGCACATACTTCTATGCCATAATACTAATAGTTGGCATTGCAGTAATATTTGACCTTGCCGAGAAAATTGACGACTTTCTGGAGAAGGATGCCCCAATGTACGATATCATTTTCAGGTATTACCTCAACTTTATACCCTACTTTGCCAACCTGTTCAGTTCCCTTTTCGTGTTCATTGCCGTTATTTTCTTCACTTCAAAAATGGCCTATAATACTGAGATTATTGCCATCCT
The DNA here is from genome assembly GCA_001603415.1 of Bacteroidales bacterium Bact_07. Lineage (GTDB taxonomy): Bacteria > Bacteroidota > Bacteroidia > Bacteroidales > Tenuifilaceae > Tenuifilum. The sequence goes on from LUYY01000043.1 coordinate 7,512, forward strand.
AAGCAGCGGTGTTAGCTTTAAGCGTATGTTATACCCCTACTTTATCTCCGCAACAATAATTGCCATTTTCTCATTTGTGCTCAATAGCTTTATAATTCCACCCGCCAATGCTGTAAGGTTAGACTTTGAGAACAAGTACATCAAACGACCCTATGTTAATACCGACAGGAACATACATCGACAGGTACGTCCGGGAATGTTTGTTTTCATGCGCTCATTCAACACTTACAACAACACCGCCTACAACCTTTCCATTGAAAAATTTGATGGGAATAAGCTGGTATCGAAACTCATAGCCGATAATGCACAGTGGGATTCCACCAAGGAGAAATGGACTATAAACCGCTACTACATCCGTAATTATACTGACAGTGGCGAAGAAATTATCAAAGGCGATAAAATTGATAGCACGTTCTACCTCACCCCATCCGACTTCAACCAGAGGTTGAAGATCATTGAAACCATGAACCTGTTTCAGCTAAACGATTTTATAGCGGAACAAAAGCTCCAGGGCGCCGATACCATTGAATACCTGCTAATTGAAAAGCATGGGCGATTTGCCTACCCCTTTTCGGTGTTCATTCTTACCCTGATTGGCGTATCGCTTTCATCGCGAAAGGTACGCGGTGGCATAGGCCTGCATATTGGACTGGGGCTGGCGCTGAGCTTCTCGTATATCCTATTCATGCGATTTTCAACCATGTTTGCCGTTGGCGGACATCTACCACCAGCCATCTCGGTATGGGTTCCCAACTTCCTGTTTGCAATCATAGCAGTGGGTCTTTACAGGATGGCACCCAAGTAAACATTAAACAGGTGTTTACTGGTGTAGGATTTTGATATTTAGGCTAATACATTATAGCGGGTCGAAAAAAACGGCCCGTTTCTTTTATATTTGCACCCAATTTCGTAACCTTGCACAAAACTTTACCACGATGCATGGTAATGGTGGCAAAAATTACTAACCAACAAAAACAGCTATGCCTTTAAAAAACAAAATTGAAGAGCTAAAAAAACGCAAAGAGGAGGTTCTGCAGGGTGGAGGCGAACAAGCCGTTGCCAAGCAGGTTGCCATGGGTAAGCTCACTGCCCGTGAGCGTATTATTGCCCTCCTCGACGAGGACTCGTTCAACGAGTACGACATGTTCGTGGAGCACGATGCCCGCGACTTTGGGATGGATGGTAAGGTTCTACATGGCGATGGGGTTATTATTGGTACCGGAACCATTTTTGGTGCTCCTGTGGCGGTTTACGCTCAGGACTTTACCGTTGCCGGTGGTTCGCTGGGTTCAATGCACGCCCGTAAGATTACCAAAATCATGGATTACGCCCTCCGCATGCGTATCCCCCTAATCGGTATCAACGACTCAGGTGGTGCCCGTATCCAGGAAGGGGTTAACTCGCTTGCCGGTTACGGCGAAATATTCTGGCGAAATACCCTCTCAAGCGGTATTATTCCACAAATATCAGTAATCCTTGGCCCTTGCGCCGGTGGTGCAGTTTACTCCCCTGCCCTAACCGATTTTGTGTTTGTGGTCGATAAAATCTCAAAGATGTTCATCACTGGTCCCGAGGTTATCAAATCGGTTCTGGGCGAGGAAATCTCCCAGGAAGACCTTGGTGGCGCAAAGGTTCATGCCCAAATTACTGGCAACGCACATTTCTACGCTGAGAGCGAGTACGAGTGCTTTGAGCAAATCAAAAAACTTATCACCTACATTCCCTGGAACAATACCCGCAAGGCTCGCAGGTTTGAGCCCAAAGAACCAAAGGTAAACTTCAATATCGAGGATATTGTACCAGGCGATCCAAAGGAGCCCTACGATGTACGTGATGTTATCCGTGCCATTGCCGACGATTCCGATTTCTTCGAAATCCAGGAGAAGTGGGCTGCCAATATTGTTATTGGCTTTGGCCGACTGAATGGCGAAACCGTTGGCTTTGTGGCTAACCAGCCACTGGTTATGGCCGGTGTACTCGACGTTGACAGCTCCGACAAGGCTGCACGCTTTGTTCGTTACTGCGACGCATTCAACATTCCGCTGGTTACCCTGGTTGACCTACCCGGTTACCTACCCGGTATCGATCAGGAACATGCAGGCGTTATACGCCACGGAGCCAAGCTGCTTTACGCTTACAGCGAAGCAACCGTACCCAAAATGACAGTAATTCTGCGTAAAGCCTATGGTGGAGGCTATATAGCCATGAGTTCCCGCCACCTACGTGCCGATTTTGTATTTGCATGGCCAAGCGCTGAGATTGCCGTTATGGGCCCCGAGGGTGCCGCCAACATCATCTTCCGCAAGGAGATTTCCGAAGCACCCGATCCGGAAGCTATGCGTCGCCAAAAAGTTGAAGAGTACAAGGAAAAGTTTGCTAACCCATACGTAGCCGCAGCCAAAGGCTATATCGATACCGTGATTGAACCGGCCGAAACCCGTAAACTGCTTCTGCATGCCCTTGAGGTTTCCAGTACTAAGGTAGCCGACAGGCCCTTCAAGAAACATGGAATTCCTCCATTTTAATCAACCCAACAATCCTTTTGTAAACTAAAAAACTTGTAGCTATGATACATCCAAAACTCGACGATAAGAACGTTACGGCCTTTATACCCGGAACCATTATTGATGTAAAGGTTAAAAAGGGTCAGGAGGTTAAGCAAGGCGATGTGCTGGTGATACTTGACGCCATGAAGATGCACAACCGCCTGATAGCCCCCTCGGCCGGGAAAGTGAAAGAGGTTAAGGTAAAACCCGGCGACAGGGTTAGCAAAGGCGCCCTGCTGGTAAGCATTGAGTAAAAAACCGATTCTAAGCATAAAAAACCTCCGCAATGCGGAGGTTTTTTGTTACGGAAAGGGCGTTATTCAAAAACCGTTATGCATTTTACGCAAGGCGATATAAACTATAAAAACAAAGTGGCTGGTTAATGAATTTAATTTTTTACTACTTTAGTTACATGAAACAGGGCTAGTTCCAATCATAGCTATACACTTAATCATAGGTGTATTAGTATAATTCTTAAGGATATGAACTAATAAACTGTAAACAAAAAAATAGAAGTGAACAAATAACGAAACGACAATGATAAAAATTTTCCCACACATATGACGCATTTGATTTCTACAAGCACTAAAGCAAGCCTATAGCTAAACCAAAAGAACCTTTTTTACTAATTCACTCATAAAAACCGTATTTTGTACTATTAAATTATTAAGAGATAAAATGACCTTTAATGAAGATTCAAGAGTAAAAATTCCTGCTATCGTGCATTTGACACGATTGGGATTTACTTATGTTCCAAAGTCTGGCATTACAAATCTTCATGCAGACACAAATATTTTCAAAGACCTGTTCAAACAAGGTCTTTCAAAGATTAACGGAACTGAATATTCGGACAGTGAAATTGAAACTTTCCTTTCTGAAATCAATATCCAGCTGGACAATTCAGACCTTGGAAAAGCATTTTATAAAAGCTTGCAAGGTGACTTTGCCTGCAAATTGATTGACTTAGAAAATTTCGACAACAACCTTTTTCATGTTGTAACCGAACTGACTTACAAAAATGACGAAGAAGAATTCCGACCTGACATCATTTTATTGATTAACGGAATGCCTTTGGCTTTCATTGAAGTAAAGAAACCTAATAACCGTGAAGGAATTTTAGCGGAACGGAACAGAATCAACACACGATTCAAAAATCCGAAATTCAAAAAGTTCATGAACATTACTCAGTTGTTGGTTTTCTCCAACAATCAAGAGTATGACGAAGAAAACATCACACCGATTCAGGGAGCATTTTACGCAACACCCGACCCTGAACAAGTAAACTTCAACTGTTTCAGAGAAGAAGACAATTCAGTAATTCATAATGTTCCGCAAGAGGACAGCGAAATAGAGAAACAAATACTGCTCGACAATAACATTGTTTCCATTCTTGGAACTAAGGAGTATGAAACGGCAAAAGGTCCAAACTCTCCTACTAACCGTATCATAACATCACTATTCAGCAGACAACGTTTAAAAATATTGCTTCGTTATGGCTTTGCTTATGTGAACACCGTTAACAATGGAATAACAAAGATTGAAAAGCACATCATGCGGTATCCGCAGTTGTTTGCAACTTTAGCTATTGAGAAAAAATTAATAGCAGGAGTAAAAAAAGGAATCATATGGCATACACAAGGAAGCGGCAAAACAGCTTTGGCATACTATAATGTAAATTACCTGAAAGACTATTATCAAAAGCAAAATGTAATAGCCAAGTTCTATTTTGTGGTCGACCGTTTGGACTTAGCCACACAAGCCAAAAACGAATTTGAAGCAAGGGGATTGAAAGTCGATATGGTTAGTTCCAAAGAGGACTTCATAAAAAACATTAAAACTGCAGGAGCAACCTCAGGAAACACAGGTGCACAAACCATAACCGTTGTAAACATTCATAAGTTTTCTGCTGAATCCATCTCAAAAGTTTCTGATTACGATTTGAACATTCAACGAATTTATTTTTTAGATGAAGTTCACCGAAGTTATAATCCACAGGGTTCTTTTCTTTCAAACCTAATTGCTTCCGATCGTAATGCTGTTTTAATAGGTTTAACTGGTACTCCTATCATTTCCAAAGAATATAAAAGCAAGGATATTTTTGGGGATTATATTCATAAATACTTTTACAATCAATCCATTGCGGATGGCTATACGCTGAAACTTATAAGGGAAGCCATTGAAACCAAATTCAAAGCTGAAATCAATCAGGTGTATGATGAAATTGTGAAGCAAGGCGAGTTCACCAAAAGCCAAATTTTTGCTCATCCCAAATTTGTTGAGCCATTGGTTGATTACATCATTACTGACTTCAAAAAAAGCAGAGTGTTGCACAACGACCAAAGTATTGGGGGAATGATTGTTTGCGACACTTCTGACCAGGCGAAAATGATTTTTGCTGAAATTCAGAAATACAATGAACGTCTGGGAGCCCAACAGAAAGTATACCATGAACCACAAACTGATTACTACATCGCAGCTGAATCGGGAGTGGGCTATCTAACACCTGAGTTGGCTCCAATTTCAATTGCTTTAATACTGCATGATATAGACACCAAAGAAATCCGCAAGGAACATCAAACCGATTTCAAACAAGGAAAAATTGATTTGTTGGTGGTTTACAATATGCTACTTACCGGTTTTGATGCCAAACGACTGAAAAAATTGTATCTGACCCGCGTTGTGAAAGAACACAATCTTTTACAGACACTAACAAGGGTAAACCGACCTTATAAGAATTTTAAATACGGCTATGTGGTTGACTTTGCCGACATTCGCAAAGAATTTGATAAAACCAACAAGGAGTATTTCAAAGAATTACAGGAAGAATTGGGCGATGAAACTAAGAACTACTCCAACCTTTTCAAATCTGCCGAAGAAATAGACAAGGAAATTCAGGAAATCAAAGAAAAGCTATTTCTTTATGACTTTTCTAATATAGAAGAATTTCAAAAAATTGTAAGCCAGATAACTGACAAAAAGGAAATTATCGAACTGAAAAAGTGTTTGGAGAACTTAAAAAGCTTATACAACATCATCAAAATAATGGGTTACACTGAACTGTTAGACAAATTCTCATTTGACAGGGTGAACAAGTTGTATAATGAAGTGGCAAACCGTATTGATATCCTTAACCTGAAAGAGAATTTAGAAAACGCAGCGGACAATACAAATCTTTTGAATTTAGCACTTGAAAACATGCAGTTTACATTCAGGAAAATTGCTACGCATGAATTGCAAATTGCCGATAAATTCAGAAGCGAACTGGAAAGAACAAGAAAAGAGTTAGAGAGAAATTTTGATAAAAAAGACCCGAAATTTATATCTCTTTTTGAAGAGCTAAAAAGGCTTTTCAAGAAAAAGAACATTGAAGAATTAACATCTGAGGAGATGGATGAGGCTATCAATGATTTGAAAAAGATTTACGAACAAGCCAATGCGCTTAACAATAAAGATGCAATGCTGGCCGCCAAATATGAGAACGACATCAAATTTGCCCGCATTCACAAACGCATCAAGGAACAAAACATGAATGTACTGAACAGCGATTTAGCATTACATGAAACTTTGATTTTCATTAAACATGAAACCGACAAAACAGTAGTAAACAATCAGGCAATACTTAACAACCCGGATTATTTTGCCGAAATTACTAAACGTACCATTCTGGAAACATTGGAAAATAAAGGCATCCGTGACCTGAATGTAGTTCGATTTTTCAACAACGCTGTAGTAAACGAATATTTCTATCAAAGAGCCATATAAATATGCCAGGAACATTTTCTCAGATATATATTCAAATTATTTTTGCAGTTAAAGGCAGAGGAAGCTTAATTTATTCTGATTGGGAAGAAAGATTGTATCAATACATTACTGGAATTGTAAGGGGAAAAGAACAGAAAATGATTGCTATTAATGGAATGCCAGACCATATTCATATTTTTATTGGTATGAAACCATCTTGTTGCCTATCAGATTTAGTGAGAGAGATTAAAAAGGCATCAAACGAGTTTATAAATGAAAATAAACTCTCCAATTTCAGATTTAGTTGGCAGGAAGGATACGGTGCATTTTCATATAGCCATTCGCAAATTGATAATGTTGTTAAATATATAATGAATCAGAAACAACATCATCGAAAAGTGAGTTTCCGAGAAGAATATGTTGATTTTTTGAAAAAATTTGAAATTGAACATGATGATAAATTTTTATTTGAATGGGTTAAATAATGTGATACCGAAGGTATCAAAGATTTATAGAAAATATATCATTCATCCATCTACGACCCCTGCGGGGTCGCACCATTTCGCATATCAAATTTTCTATAAACCAGAAACCCCTTCGGGATTAGATGATGATGTAGCCCTAATGTCGAAAACATCAAAGGTCTATAGCATTAACGATAACCAAACATCTACGACCCCTGCGGGGTCGCACCATTTCGCATATCAAATTTTCTATAAACCTGTAATCCCTTCGGGATTAGATGATGATGTAGCCCTAATGTCGAAAACATCAAAGGTCTATAGCATTAACGATAACCAAACATCTACGACCCCTGCGGGGTCGCACCATTTCGCATATCAAATTTTCTATAAACCTGAAACCCCTTCGGGATTAGATGATTATGTAGCCCCAATGCCGAAGGCATTAAAGGGCTATAGCATTAGCGACAATCAATTACCTACGACCCCTGCGGGATCGCACCATTTCGCATATCAAATTTTCTATAAACCTGTAATCCCTTCGGGATTAGATGATGATGTAGCCCTAATGTCGAAAACATCAAAGGTCTATAGCATTAACGATAACCAAACATCTACGACCCCTGCGGGATCGCACCATTTCGCATATCAAATTTTCTATAAACCAGAAACCCCTTCGGGATTAGATGATTATGTAGCCCCAATGCCGAAGGCATTAATGGTCTATAACTTTAGCGACAATCGATTACCTACGATCCCTGCGGGGTCGTATTGCAAACCATATTGCATTACCTATAAACCTGAAATCTCTTCGGGATTAGATGACGATGTAGCCCTAATGCCGAAGGCATTAAAGGTCTATAACTTCAGCGACAATCGATTACCTACGACCCCTGCGGGGTCGCACAATAAACCCTATTGCAACACCTATCAACCTGCAATCTCTTTGGGAATAATAAAATTAATTATTCTATGACTAAACACCTTGAATACACTCAAAAAACAAAAGATCTAATAGACGGCCTTAAAACCGTTTGCAGCAATTACGGTTTGGCTAATTCCGGGAATGAATACAAAATCATTACGGAAGTTTTCCTGTATAAATTTTTGAACGACAAATTCCTGCACGAAGCACGGAAAGCCAATAAAGATTTAAAGAACAGCACCAACATTGAAGCCGACATTCAGAAAATGAGTGACAGCGACTATGAATGGATGCAGGAGAAAATTGGTGAACGTAGCGCCAAACTGCAAAAGCATCATTTCATCAGCTATTTGTTCAATAAACAGAACGAGCCCAATTTTCACGAATTGTTCGACAAAACATTATTGGAAATTGCCGATTTGAACATAAAACTCTATTCTGTTTCCACCATTGATAAAGAAAGGGTTCGTTTGTTTGATAGAATTTCCCCTTACATCATTGAAAGCAATCAGAAAACACCGTTCTGTAAAGCAATTATCAACAAACTGGTAGCATTTAGCTTTGAGCCGGTTTTTGAAGAAAAGTATGATTTCTTCTCTACCATTTTTGAGTACCTGATTAAAGATTACAACAAAGACAGCGGACAATATGCCGAGTATTACACTCCACCGGCCGTGGCAAAAATCATGGCGAAAATTTTAGTACCTGAACCCACCAGAAACGTTACGGTTTACGACCCCGCAGCAGGTTCAGGAAGTTTGTTGCTGGCATTGGCTCACCAAATTGGCGAAGACAAATGCACCATTTACTCGCAGGACATTTCGCAGAAATCATCAGAGTTTCTACGATTGAATTTGATTTTGAATAATCTGGTGCATTCGCTGCATAATGTGATAAAAGGTAATACACTTACCAATCCTTACCATGTAAACGATGCAAAAGACGACCTGAAAAAGTTCGACTACATCGTAAGCAATCCACCATTCAAAATGGATTTCAGCGATGACCGTGAAACCCTTGCCAGCGACCAACATAGAAAACGCTTTTTTGCAGGCGTTCCCAGCGTTCCAAAAAAGAAAAAAGAGTCCATGGCTATCTATCAGTTGTTCATACAACATATCCTGTATTCGTTGAACGACAAAGGGAAAGCCGCCATTGTGGTACCCACCGGATTCTGTACCGAAAAAGCAGCCATTGCATTAGCTATAAGAAAAAGAATTGTGGACAGTAACTGGCTCCATGCAGTTGTGCAAATGCCGCCCAACATATTTGCTACTACCGGAACAAATGTTTCGGTCATTTTTATAGATAAAAGTAAAACAAGGGATACGGCTATACTGGTTGATGCAAGCAAGTTGGGAACGAAAGTTAAAGACGGAAAGAATCAGAAAACCTTACTAAGTAGTGATGATGAAAAACGGATAATAGACACCATTAATGAATACAAGCAGATGGATGATTTTTCGGTAATTGTTAATAATGAACAGATTAAACAAAAAGCATATTCTTTTGGTGCAGGACAATATTTTGAAACCAAGATTGAATATTGTGAAATAAACCAAGAGGGTTTCAATAGAATAATTACTCAGTATAATGAAAATTTAATTACTCTTTTTAATAAGGGAAAGGAATTAGAACAACAAATTATTTCTAATTTAAGAAAACTGTATCATGAAAATTAGAGATATTGTTATACCAAATGCTAACAATGGCCCGAATGAGAGTTGGGAATTCATAAATTACGTAGATACAGGAAGTTGTACAAAAAATGAAATTTCTCATTTACAAAAAATAAAACGAGGTTTTTACCCATCTAGGGCAAAAAGAATTGTTAATAAAAACGATATTATTATTTCAACGGTTCGCCCCAATCAATGTCATTATGCAATAATTAAAGAACCGATGGAAAACATGGTGGTATCTACTGGATTTACAGTATTAACTCCAAAAGAAAATGTAATTCCTGAGTATCTTTATTTCTTTTTAACACAAGAAACAATAACTAAAAGGTTAAGTATTTTAGCTGAAGGTGCTACCACTTCATACCCATCAATTACACCTGACGATATTTTAGATATTGAAATCAATTTACCTGATTTAGATTATCAAAAGTTAGTTGTGGATGTTTTATGGCCTATTGAAGAGAAAATTATTCTAATCAAAAAAATCAACACCGAGCTTGAAAACCTAGCCAAAACCATTTACAATTATTGGTTTGTGCAGTTTGATTTTCCCAACGAAGAAGGCAAGCCCTACAAAACCAGTGGCGGTGAAATGGTATGGAATGAGGAATTGAAAAGGGAGATTCCAAAGGGATGGAAATTTGATAGCTTAAAAAGGTTATTTGAAATACAATCAGGCTATCCTTTTGAAAGTGAGGACTATCGCAAAAAAGGCGACTATAAATTAATTACAATTAAGAAT
>LUYY01000297.1 GCA_001603415.1 Bacteroidales bacterium Bact_07
CACCAAAAAACAATTTCACATGAGTTTCCGTTATTTGTTCTTTTACTTGTATCAAAACAATAAAAATTACCTCCTCCATCTGGCGAAAAAGGTATTAAGTAGTCAAATTGAGGAATTTGAACATTAAAATGTTCAAATTCATAAGTACTCGTTAGGTCATATCCATAATTTGAAAAAGTGATACCTAATACTTCATCACCCATTAAATTAATATTCAAGTTTCGCAAGTTGACAATAATAGCTAGTATTAGTGCATAAAAAAGGCATAGGGATTTCTGTCTGTTGCAGAAAATGAGTATCTTTATAGTGACAAAACAACAAAAAACTCAACCCTATGCCAGTACACAAAGTTACAAACTTCCTTTCAGAAATCAGCGCATTCTTTAAAAATAATGATGCACATAAAGCAATGTATTCCATTATGGACGTGATTAAATGGTTAAAAATGTCAGAAACTCACCTTTTCGGGATGAAGAGCAAACGTAATAATGTATATTCATTGCTGCAGGTGTTCCATACACTACTTCTGTTTCCTTGTTTCATGGTTCGTAATCCTTATAACTATGGAAGCTCTTCCTTAAGCCACTTGATGGACTGTAAAAAGGATGTATTCTACCGTTTTATGAACAATCCCTCTATTGATTGGAGAAAACTTCTTTATCATCTGAATCTTCAGTTGTGGTCGAAAATCAGAGTGCGTTCCGAGCACAGGTCCGAAAGCACCTGTCTGATTGTCGATGATACGGATTATCCCAAGACCGGAAGATGCATTGAGAACATTGGAAGAGTTCATTCTCATGTTCATAACCGTTGTATCTTGGGTTTCAAAGCTCTGTTTCTTGCTATTACAGATGGGAAATCTCAATTGATTCTTGATTTTGCTCTTCTTGGTGAAAAAGGCAAGAAAGGAAACTTTGGTATGTCCGACAAAGAACTCAAACAGCGTTTCACAAAGGATCGCGATGTAGAGAACTCTTTGCAGGAACGTATCAGAGAATACTCCAATAAGAAAACAGACCTTATGATTGAAATGATCACAAGAGCTATAAAAAAAGGCATCAAATTCAGGTATGTTTTGGCCGACAGTTGGTTTGCCAATAAGGATATTATTCGTTTTATTCATTCCCGTCACGTTAAGTGTGATTATCTGGGAATGATAAAGGTCGGCGAAAAAGGTAAAACCACTTATCATTTTGAACGGAAAGAACTGACTGCTCCAGCGTTGATTAAACTGCTTATCAAACGTGATCAGAAAAAATACAGCAGGAAACTTCGTTGTTACTACATGACAGCAGATGTAACTTTTGGTAATGTGCCCGTACGCCTTTTCTTTGTAAAGAGAAGCAAGGCTGGCGCGTGGAACGGCTTGATTACAACCAATATGGGACTTGATTTCTTTGAAGCTTACAGGCTGTATTCCCAACGATGGGCTCTGGAAGTCATATTCAAAGAGAGTAAGGGTTTGCTTGGATTGGGTAAATGCCAGGCCAACAACTTTGCCTCGCAAATTGCTGCGACTTCACTGACCGCATTGCAGTATAACATTCTTTCGGTTGTAAAAAGGTTTGAGGCATACGAGACAATGGGAAAACTCTTTGAAAATGCTTCCAAAGACTCTTTGGAACTATCCATTACCGAACGTCTATGGGGTGCTCTTCAGGAGATAGTCATTGCGATAGCCTCTCTTCTCGGTTTGGCCGATGAGCAGATCTACGATGTGATTATCAACAAGTCTGAAGAGATGAATCATATATGTGATATTTACAAATTAAAACTGGCAGGGTGAACTTGCGAAACTTGAATAGTGAATAAATAGCGTTAATAACAAATGAAATTATAATATCGTGTTTTTAGACATATATATAGTCTATTTAGATCACTTTTGCTTTTTATAACCCGTTGGCGGAATTAATTATCTAATAAGATGTTTTAAAATAAGTTGTACATATT
>LUYY01000298.1 GCA_001603415.1 Bacteroidales bacterium Bact_07
CAGGTTACGAGGTTATAAAAGAATTCAAACAAATTAACCCCGCCGTTCCAATCATTGCTCAAACAGCTTACGCTGCCGAAAGCGATAGAAAAAAAGCTTTTGAGGTTGGCTGTATCGATTACATAGCAAAACCCATATTCCGCGATAATCTAATTTGTATTTTGCAAAAGCATTTGGTTAAAGCATGATTTTTAAAAAATCGCAGCACTGCTTTTATTTTTATTTTTATTTTATCTTCTAACTAAAGTCCTTATAAAAAAAATATTTATCCTCTGAGCGGGATACAAGGTGTTATCTTACTCATTTCCTATTACAAGAGTTTAAACGTTACGCGGTTACAGGATTGTGTTTTGCACTTTGCCAGATAAAATACCCAATCATTTACAATTCTTCATACAGAATTAACTGGGTAAGGATTTAACTAATTCCTATTTAGCTGGGCAGCTGTGCTTTTTATTTATTCTTTCACCTTTATCATTTATCCTTTTTCAAAGGCAAATACACAGTAAACTCAGTTCCCTTATTCGGGGTGCTACTAACCTCAATATGCCCATCGTGTACCTCAACAATTTTTTTTACTATTGATAGGCCTAAACCGGTACATTTTTCGCCAGCTGTCCCTTCGGTAGCTATACGAACAAAGGGTTTAAATAGTTTTTCAAGCTGTTCCTGAGTCATTCCAATGCCCTGATCCCTAACGCTAATGGTTGCGAACTCTCCTTTTATGCTAACATCTACATTAATCTCAGTTCCCGGAAACGAGAACTTTATGGCGTTTGATAACAGGTTGTTAAAAACTTGCTCCACTCTTTTTAAATCGGCATCAATGGTAATGTTATCATTGGCAGAATGATACCTAATAGAAATTTGTTTATGCTTGGCAAAATCGGTTTGAATGATAACCCAGCGCTCAATGGTGGAATTGAGGTTGATTGTAGTTTTTTCTAATTCAAGCTTGCCCGACTCAATCCTGTTGTAATCGAGCAAATCCTCAATCAGCCCCAACATAAAATTGGCTGACTGTTGAATAACCTCAAGCAGCCAGCGTTGATTTTCGGTTAATTTATCGGTGGTTTGCTCTGCCAGCAAATCTGCATAGTTTTGAATTACCCCAAGCGGGTTGCGCAGGTCATGTACAACCATTCCAATAAAGTTATTCTTAAGCTCGTTCAATCGCTCTAGTTCAGCATTTTTCCTATTCAGCTCACGTTGTAGGTTAACCAGCTCGTTGTTAATTCGAGTAATTTCGTTGAAAAGGGCTTGTACCTCTTTATCATCAGGTGGGGGTGGGGTAAACTTATCCTTCATTAGCCTACGGATAAGGTTAGCTTGCTCGTTATTGATTTTTTGCATCTCCTCAATCAGCAAAAAGGTTTCCTGGTGATTCTCAGAGCCAATTATTAGGAGTTCTTCATCAAGTTTTAGTCCAATAAAGTAAAGCCTGTATTTTCGGCCAGCGTACTGTATTGTTAAGTAGTGGTCAAACGAAAATTGTTTGTTATTGATTTCATTGATAAAGCTAAAACCCTTTTCGATACTCGATGGATGAAGAATAGCCTGGAAATTTCTGCCTTTAATAGCATTCCCATTCTCCAGCAATTCATTATGGATAACGTTTGTAATTATGCCCTTGGTATCGCAGCTTAATACTATACCTTTTATACCTTTTACAACCATATACTTATGCGGTTATGGTATTACCAACCTCAACAGCTTTTAAAGCATCGGGTGCATAGGCATGGGCTCCAAACCAGGTGGGGTTTACGTTTGTTTGATTAAGTGCGTATCCCCCAATAATTATTTTGGTTTTTGGCTGGAGCATTGGTTTTATTTGCTCAATCACATCCTTAAGAATGCTACGATGAATTGGTAATGCAATGGAAAGTCCCAGTAAATCGGCATTTTGCTCATTTACGGCTTTTACAATACTGTCAGCTGGCGTATTGGCTCCCAGGTAATAGGTGTCCCAGCCATCCATTTCAAAGAAGTCTGCAACCATACGTATGCCTATTTCATGCAGTTCATTTCCAACACAAGCTGCAACAAAGCTTAAATTTTTTCGTTGAGTAGTGAATATTTTAGGATATAGCATGGACATGGCTTGCTGTGTAACAGCGGTGCAGTAGTGTTCCTTTGCTACACTAATTTTACCTTGTAGCCAAAGCTGCCCAATTTGGTGCTGCGCCGGCTGAAATATTTCCAGATAAATATCCCTAACAGTTACTCCCTCCTGGTTAGAGAGCTGATCGATGAGTTGTAACGCACCATGCCTATTGCCATTAAGTAGCAAGTCGATATATTTGTTTGCCTGCTCATTTAAAGGGGGTTGGGAATTATTTTTTAGCAAATGTTTTTGGTTAGCTCTAAGAGCCAATAGCGTTTCATCAATAATGTGCGAAACTTTATAGTGGAGCTCAGGGAATTCACGACTAATTATAATTCTTAGGCTTTCGAGTGTTTCCCGCATGGTATTATCTGGAAGCTTTAGGCCTTTAAATAGTTCATCGGCCCATAACGAGTAGTTTACAAGAATTTGTGGCTCATTTGCTACAATTGATTCGTACAGGTAATCCAAAAGGTAGCGGGCATCACGTAAGCTAACTTCAATGCCATTTGTACCGTATCGCCCCCATTCCTCAGGTCTTAGCTGAAACTGATAGGTTACTAGGCTAAGAGCAATTACCTCCGATTTTTCTTTCAGGATGTTTGCTATATCCATTTCACTAGTTTTATTCATTAATCATTGCATGCATTATGTCAATTCTTATATTGGTAAAAGCTTTTGGATTGGTCAAGTCCAACATTTGCTAAGTTAGCTACCGATATTTTATTCTTTCATTTACTAATCTAAGCAATTCATCCTTTCTTAGCGGTTTGATTAGGTAACCATCAAAACCGTAAGTTTCAATTTTAATTTTTTCTTCGTTTTGTGCATATGCAGTTTGAGCTACAATGGGTATTTGGGGTTTAAGCTTCTTTATCTCTTCAAAGGCTTTGAAACCATCCATTTTGGGCATTTTTAAGTCCATTAGTATTAGCCTTATGTTATCGTTATTTTGAGCAATTTTTACCGCTTCCTCGCCGTTGGTTGCTCTAATGCATTTGTAATTGAATTGGTGTAGTATCTCATTGATATACATAAAGTTATAGTCATCATCCTCGGCAACCAGTATAAGTTCACTATCCCCTTTAAGCTGGTCAGGTGGTATTTCCACAAAAACTTCGGCTTTTGGTTCGCCAGTTAAGAAAGGTAGGATAACAGTTACCGATGTACCTTTCCCAAGCTCTGAGTCTAGCTCAATTGTACCGCCCAGAAGTTCAGTGTATGCTTTTGTAATGGCTAGTCCAAGCCCAATCCCACCTACCTTAATAGTTAACGGGTTCTCAACCCTGTAAAAACGTTTAAAAACCATTTCCCTATTCTTACGGTTAATTCCAATACCGGTATCCTTAACATTGAACACCACACTGTTACCCTTTATTTCAAAACCGTAAGCCACCGCTCCGCGCGGTGTATATTTTATTCCATTTGTAATCAGATTTATCAGTATTTGCTGCAGTTTAACCCTATCGGTATAAATAAAGGTTTCAGCTTTTGTGTTTGGGGGCAAATAGATTAGCTCAAGTTCCTTATTTCCTAAGGTCTTTATTTTCATTTCATTGTAAATATCCTGCATGAGCTGGTCAAGGCTAAAGGTTTCAAGGTTTGTTTTAATAAGTCCGGTGTCGAGTTTAGCAATCTCAATAGTTTCATTAATAATATCCAGTAAGCGGAAGCCGCTTTTCTGGATAGTATCAATGTACTCCTTCCTTTTCTGCTCATCTTGAGTAAACTTCAAAAGATCGCTAAAGCCCATAATTGCATTCATGGGTGTGCGTATCTCATGCGATAGATTGGCCAGGAAGGCTGACTTTAACCTATCGCTTTCCTCAGCTTTTTCCTTTGCCTTTACCAGGTCGTCTTCAAATTTTTTACGGTCTGTAATATCGCGGATTACTATAAGTTCCCGTTCAGCACCACCAATTTTTGTGAGCCGCAAGTTCACTTCAATCCAAAAATGTTTTCCGTTCTTACTCTTTGCCAACCAGTCGAACCTTTGTGGACCCTCCGTGGCTGCTTTTCGGGAATAATATCCAACTTTGTCATAAGTATATGGCTCAACATTTGCTGAGAGGTCTTCCATCTTAGAGCTCAAAAGCTCTTTTTTGCTGCTATACCCATACATTTCAAGAGCCCTATTGTTACAATCAATTAAAGTTTTATCATGCGGGTCATAAATCAAAATAGCTTCGGCAGTGGCATTGAATATTTCGCGGAACTCCTTCTCGCGTCTTTCAATTTCATGCTGGTGGGCAACACGCTCGGTAATATCGCGCACCACAGCCATAAGTCTATCAACCCCACCAATTCTTGATTTTTTGAGCGATATCTCTGTCCAGAATGTCTCGCCACTTTTCTTTTTACCAAGCCAGGTATAGGTTTGTGGTCCTACTGTCAAAGCTTTTTGAACCCATTTGGTAGCTTCAGCAACATTGTAGTTTTCATCGTTTGCACTAAGGGTTCCTAAATGTTTACCTATCAGCTCTTCCTTGCTGTACCCGTATAGCGTTTGGGTTTGCTTATTACAATCAATTATTTTACTGGTTTCAATGTCATAAATCACAATGGCTTCAGGGGTAGAGTTAAAGATTTCGTTCAGTTCATGTTCACGCTGTTTTAGGTAGTATAAAAAAGATTGTGTAAACACTCATACATGCAAATGGATAATGCTGCCC
>LUYY01000299.1 GCA_001603415.1 Bacteroidales bacterium Bact_07
AGCATTATTGCTGTTTTTGCTTGAAATATTTACTGCGAGTTCAAAAAAGATATTTGCCAAATCATAAGCAGCTTTTGCATTTTGGTATTTACTTTCATAATAATTTTTTTGTGCTGGTTGAGATGCCTGTATTTCTTGCACTCTCATATACGGTGGGTTTCCAATCACCACATCAAAGCCCATAAAATCGCCATCCTCGTTTAGCACTTCGGGAAATTCAAAACGCCATTCAAATGCGTTTTCAAATATTTTGTTTGTTTCAATATCATCTCTTTCTGCCTCTAGTTTTTTTAGGTTAGCGGTTGCTTTTTCTAAATCTTTAAACAATTGCTTATTTACTTTATTTCCCCAGTTTTTTTGAGTATTTATTTCGGCAGCAATATTTTCAATTTTACCTCTTGCTAATGAAATTTTCTTTTTAAAGGGATTATCTATTTCACTTCTGAAATCCGATTTAATGTCAGCAATCAGCCGTTCCATTTCTCTTTTCTGCTCCTTGCTTTCAGCGTTTTGGTAAACAGCTACAGCTATTCGATAGCTATCAATGGTCCACTTACTCTTTTTCAAGGCTTGTTTCAGGTCGGCATCAATGGCAAAACGGCTCACTAAAGAGTTTCCGCATTTTATGTTGATGTCAATATTCGGAAGCGTTTCAAGTTCCGTGCTGTTTTTGTAGTAAGCGTTTTTCAAAAGTTCAATCCACAAACGCAAACGGCATATTTTAACTGAATTGGGGTTAATATCCACACCGAACAGGCAGTTTTCTATGATGGTTTGCTTTTCGTGGAAAAGCGTTTCTTGTACGCGTTGACTTTCCTTGTTATTTGGGTTGTACTCAAACAATTCTCCATCTTCGTCGGTTACAATCAGTTCATCGTTTACCACTTCCACATGATATTCTTTCAGGCGTTTGCCTTCACGGTCTTGCAGAATTTTCAAGTCGTTTTTAACGGCAATCATTTCGTTAAGTGCCGAAACCAAAAAGTGTCCTGAACCAACGGCAGGATCGCAAATTTTGATGCTGTTTACAATTTTATTGGCTTCGTTTCGGTCTTCAATCTTGTCGTAAAGTTCTTCAAGCGTTGTGCAATTCCATTTTTTGGTTTCGTTGAATTTCTGCAAAACAGCTTTGCGAATGGTTTCACGACACATATACATTGTTATGAAACCCGGAGTGAAAAAAGAGCCGTCTTTGTAGCCGTTGATTTTCTCGAAAATCAAACCAAGAACCGAAGCGTTAATAAGGGTTTTGTTTTCTTCCTGAATTGCTGAACTACCTTCTGCTCCAAAGTCGTAAGCATCTAAAAATTCAAGCAAGTATTTCAGCGTGGGCAGGCTGCCCGTCAGTTTTTTGCCTGTTGTGTCTTTTAAAACGGTTTGCGAATAAATGGGAATGGTTTTGTCATTTCGCAACTGACTTATAAAAAGCGTAGCATGTTCAATTTCTGTGGGCTCAAAAAGGGAACTGTTCAAGTACGGAACGTTTACAAATTGCGTTTTTACATCTTCGTTTCGTTCGTTTTGCTTGCGAGCAAGCACTTGAAAAAACAAGCTGTTTAAATCGTCATAATCCTTTATTTTATCATAAGTTAGGAACTTATACGATTTATCGCCTTTCTCGCCATTGCGAGACGAGTTATGGTAGGTGATGAGTTGGGCTTCCAACAACTTCAAAAACAAAATACGGTTTATCCAAGTGATGGTAAGCTCAAGGGCAACATTAAAAAGTTGTTCTTCTTTTGTATTGCCATATTGATTTGGTTTTACTAATCGGCTGAGTTTATCTAAGCTATCAAGCTGAATAATGGCATTTTCAAGCAAAGAACCGCTGTTTCGTTCGCCTTCTTTGTTTCGTCCGATGATTTTTTTTCCACGATATGGAGTTTCGGATAATCCGATGATGTGCAACAACTCACTATAAAAATGTTTGTCGAGGCTATTGCTGTCGTTGGTGAACGGAAGTTTTAAAAGATGCTCAGGCGAAAGCAATTTGAATAAAGCAATCAGCGAGTTATCGTCTGCTTTGTCAGCGTTGCGAAGTGGTTTTTGAAAGTCCAGAATGTTGAAGTAAGTAAACTCAATTTCAGAGGTGATGCTATCAATAAACGGCTCGGCAATTTGTTTGTAGAAAAAATCGGTTTTCGTGTCTGCCAAACGTCCTGCTTCAAAGTCGTTGAATTGCTTTACAAGGTATTTATTTTGAGCAAAAAGCCGGTCAAATAGGGTAGCATCAAAAATGAACCATTCGTAAATATTGGTTGCAATCAGGTATTTAATTTCAATATTCTTTTGTGAAATCCGCTCACGTAAATAATACAAAACCAATTCTTGAAAAGCCTTAACATTTATATTGTTTTTGGTGAGCATCTCGGTTTTATTGGTCGGCTTTTTTGCTTCAATAATAACACCAACTGAACTACTTGCGCTATTTCCATTATGAATAACAAGGTCGTTTCGACCTTTGGTATTGATGAAATGATTTGGGTGATAATAGGTATTCTTTAAAAAGTCGGAAACCAAATTTTTATGAAACTCTTCGCTTTCCTTGTCATTAATACTGTTGAGCAAGGTAATGAGATTTTTCTTGAAACCTTCAATTTCGGTTCTGTTCGGCTTTACTTTTAAAAAGGCTTTGTTTAGTGCCTTTTGTGGTTTCAATTCTTTTAAAATCATATACAAAATATATTTTTTACTTCATTCGGTAAAAATAGTCT
>LUYY01000300.1 GCA_001603415.1 Bacteroidales bacterium Bact_07
CTTATGAACATCTTTCTCAGGTTGCAATTAAGTTTTCGCTTTCTGCCGTGGGTGGATCAACTCTAATTATCGGTGCGCAGAAGCCTGTGGAAGTTGAGGAAAATATTAAAGTAGCTGGATTCCCAAATCTTTCCAGCGAGATTGTTGAATATCTTGTGACGAAGTTCTCTATGAAAAATGATATGTCGAATTATCGCTAGAAGGAGCCATCCTGATGATTGTGATTGAGAACGCATATTTGAAGGTGCAGGTAAATGAGATTGGTGCGGAATTGAGCAGCGCGGTGCTTCAATCCAATGGACGGGAGTACATTTGGCAAGGAGATACAAGCTACTGGCCAAGCAGGGCCCCGATCTTGTTTCCTGTCATCGGAGGGACAAAGGGCGATACATACGTATTCGAAGCTAACCGTTATCACCTTGAACGTCATGGATTCGCTGCAAAAAAAAGATTTAAGGTCAATCGGATTGATACCTCTGGAGTGGAGCTTATACTTGAACAGGACGATGAGACCAAACAGTCCTACCCATTTGATTTTCGACTTTCCGTTCGATATTCTTTGGTTCGCGATACTCTTGTGATGGAGGCTTCTGTACTAAACACCTCCTTGAGTGAGCAGTATTTTTCATTCGGATGGCACCCCGGTTTCTTCTTAGAAGGAATGAATCCGGGAAGTAGATTGAGTGACTATACTCTGTCTTTAAGTGAGAAGAATGAGCAGGTGGACCTAATAGAGATAAAAAGTGGATTCCGTACTGGAAAGGTGGTGAAGACAGTAATTCCCGAAAGTGAACTCATCTTGAACAAGGAAATATTTGAGCCCGGTCCTTTGGTCCTTTCAAACATAGTTTCCAAGAGTCTCACACTTGCATCAGCCAGCTACTTGAGTTCTGTGGTAATGGAGGTTGGAGGAGCCCCATACGTTGGCCTATGGACTACCACACGGGACAACTCACCTTTTCTCTGTATAGAGCCTTGGTACGGAATAACAGATTCTCAGGAAGATCAATTTGACTTTTCAAAAAAAATGGGAATTCAAAGGAACTCGCCGGGTACGGAGTTTTCATGCACGTTTACTGTTTCGTTTAAATAGTAGGGAGGGGAAAGGTGAAAGAACGGCCCAATATCATTGTGTTCATGACTCAAATTCCCGACCTAATTATATCTAGGTCTCCTCGTCTTCCTGTTCGTCATCATTTTCAGGCTCTATTGGCTTCTCAAGATTCACTATCTTTCCCTTCCAATGATACTCTATCTTTAAGAGGCTGAAGATCAGCCTCTGTGCCTTGGTCGGCACCGTCCACAGGTCCTTGTAGGTGCCGGTGAAGTGGATTCTGGAATAGGTGGACACCTTGTTCAGCATGTCCTTGAAATCCCAGTACTTCCTGTCCCTGGGCTTGATGGCCGAGACCTTGCCTCTCAGGTCGTTGAGCAGGATGAGGGTGATGAAGTTGACGAAAAGCCTGCCCTTCATGGTCTTCTCTGTGTGCACGTTGAGCCTGTT
>LUYY01000301.1 GCA_001603415.1 Bacteroidales bacterium Bact_07
ATCTCCCACCTTAACATTGCGACTATCGATGGTTACGTGAAATGAAATTGTGTAGCGTTTATAAATATACTCAATCATAGGTATTGGGTAAAAAAGAAAACCTCATAAATATATGAGGTTTTCTTTTAATATTATTTCTTAATTTACTATTTTCCACCAATTCTCTCACCACGTTTTTTAGCCGACTGGGCTCCAACAGCTTCCATAGCGCAACGGAAACCGATGTCGTTGGTTGATGAAGCCTCATCGAGGAAACGACGTGTACCGGGGCTTAACCAGTAAGCCCTATCCTTCCACGATCCGCCCTTGTAAACCCTAACATGGTCGTTAATGAGAGTAGTCATACCCTGGTTCTTCTGTTGGGCATCACCTTGATAGTACATCCTATCGGAGTGTTTCTCCTTTATAGACTGCCCCTCTCTGAAATCGAGTGTTGAGGCAACATCACCATCCTTGTAGTTGATATAGTATGATTTATTGTAATTCTGGCGATTAGCTGCTTCTTCCTCAGTAACCTCGCGATATGGAATACGGCCTAAACTATCCTTTTTAGCATAATTGCCATCCAAATCGTATGGGGTTTTGAAAACATTACCGCGGAATGGGCGAACTTCATCAACATCCTCAAAACTTAAAGGACGATATACATCAAGTACCCATTCATTAACATTACCGGCCATACAGTAAAGTCCATAATCGTTAGGCCAGTATGATTTTACAGGGCCAGGGAATGTATTTTCGTCATTCAAATTACCAGCGAGACCCATATAGTCACCACGGCCACGAACAAAGTTAGCCATCATTTGACCACGAACTTTTGACTCGGGGTTACGAACGTTATGACCATTCCATGGGTAAATACGACGCTCAACCATACGTTCATCGTAGGTGTTTCCTACAAGACCTGATGCTGCAAATTCCCATTCAGCTTCGGTTGGGAGGCGATACTTGGGGAGCAAAATGCCATCTTCAAAGCGAACATGACGTCCTTCTGGTTTTTCCGGATCAAGACTAGGTAAAAGTTTTTTCACGCGAGCATCGTACTGACCTGAGAGGTAAGCCTCAGTGCTAAAAGCATCAGATCCTTTTTGAGCCAAATCAAATTCTATAATGCCCTTATCGACTAAAAGGCGTTCATTTACCCTATCGGTACGCCAAATGCAGTAATCGTTTGCTTGAAGCCAGTTAACACCTACAACCGGATAATCGTTATAGGCCGGGTGCCTGAAGTAGTCGGTTACAAAAGGTTCATTGTAACCTAATGGTGAACGCCAAACAAGCGTGTCGGGCAAGGCATTCTTTACAACCTGAGGATAGGTTGAGTAAACGCGCTTAATCCAGTGCACATACTCACGCCAATCGACGTTGCTAATTTCGGTTTCGTCCATGTAGAACGAGGTAACTGTTACCCTGCGGGGTTTGGCATTCCAGTCGTACATTACATCCTGTTCCACACGTCCCATGGTAAATGTACCACCTTCAATAAACACCAAACCTGGACCTGCTTCGGGTTGCCAATTTTCTACTACCTCAAAACCTCCATTGTCTGGACTGTTATATTCCCAACCGGTTTTTTCGGATGCACCACTACCTCCCCCTTTACCACCAAACAAACCACAGGAGTTGAGACCAAAAACACCGGCTGCTGCCAATAATAAGATTCTATACTTTAAGCTCATAGCTGTACGGATTTTCTCATTATAATTCAACTCAAATATATAAATAATATTTTGTACCACACCTAAAAAGTGTATAAAAAATTAAAATTTTGGGCATTTAATGTACCTAAATTTCTTTTTACCCCTTTTATACTCAAAATTCCACCCTAAGGTTACCTCATGCGATGAAGTTGGTAATCCCCTGAGCCCGTGCTGCATTATGCTAAAGTCATAGCTGTAACCTATCCGGAACATATAATCGGCGTAGCCCAAGGTAACAACAAAGGAATGGCTATTCAAACTCAAATTTTCTCTGAACCAAATGCCTGCCACAGCCCAGTTCTTGGATAGATAAAAGCCAACGTTCAACTGGTTAAAATTAAGCTGTTGTATGTAGATTAAGTTGGGTGAAAAAAGTAAAACCTCCTTGAATCGTTTCCACTTATACAGATTAAAATCGGCTCCAAGATGGAATGTGTACTTGCGAGGTATGTAAGCCCTTCCGCCTGAGAAACTAGCCTCAACAGGTTGAAGTAAATGATGCACCGCAATTCCTCCATAAAAATTCTCAAAGTCAGCGGCTGCTCCTAAACCAATGTCATAATTCCAAGTTGTATAACCCACAGCATCGGCGCCACCAATAACATTACCTGCTGGATCGATCATATCGGGAAAAACTAACCCCGAAAAACTACGAGTGCGGAAAATGGCCGAGGTTTGAAGGCCAAACCTTACATGTGAATTATACGTAGGTTGAATTCCATAGGAATATATAAGATCGACTGTATTCCTCGAAAAAACCCCTTTCCCCTCAACATCACTCATAATATTTATCCCAAAACCACTTCTACCTGACGATTGCGAACGGCTGCTTCCAAAGGAGCGCTTCCAGCTTGGCCCAAAATCAATCCTTCTATCAAAGCTTACCCCAAAGGTTGAGTATGGCATATCAATCATGGTCCACTGGTTACGATATATTATTCCTAACCGCATATCCTTTGCTGCTCCAGCATAAGAGGGGTTTAGCATGGTTGGGTTAAAGAAAACTTGCGAAAACACAGGATCTTGCCCTTGTGAATTCTCAAAACAGAGCAACAATAAAAAAAGTGAAAAAAGACTAATCCAACTTTTTAGCGTCATTCAAAACAGTTTGAAATAATAACTAACTTTTATCGTTTTTTATTGTTAGAATCAAACGTAAAGGTAAAGCAAAGTTTTGTTTCTTTGCAACACATCAAAATGTTATGCGATTAGTTTTTTTCATCATATTATTAACAGTCCATTGCATTGCCTCGTTTTCTCAGGAGTTCCAAAGAACTCTTGATTGGGTAATAATCGACGATAAACAGGGGAACTATGTTTGGTTCAAAGGTGAAGATTTTCCTGACCCTTTTAGCAAAACCCCATACTATACAGAATTAATCCCCATACCCGATAGTAAGGAGTTCAACGTTGAGATATTGCAGTATAAATGGGTGTCGCTTGATAAAACTATTGACTTTGATATCGATTTAAAAACGGAAACAAGCCCAACCATAACAAATTTGACAATTGGTGGAAAAAAGTTTCTTGCTCTCTCATTGCCTGCTCTAAGAAAAAATTCATTGGGGACAGTTGAAAAACTTGAATCGTTCTCTTTTAGAATAAAACCTCTCTATTTGCCAGAATTTACAAGGAGGGTAAAAAATCAAACCATACTTTCAAACTCAATTCTTAGTAGTGGGGTTTGGGTAAAAGTGGGTGTGCAAAAAAACGGCATATACAAGATTTTATATGAAGATTTGGTTAAGTATGGCTTTAGTAATCCTGAAAATATCAGTGTATGGGGTAACGGAGGCAAGCAGTTGCCCTATATGAATACCCTAAATACCCTTGATGAATTGTCACCAATACCTATTTATATATCAAAGGGGAGCGATGGCATCTTTAATCAAGGCGATTACATTCTGTTTTATGCTCAAGGTGCGGAAACACTAGCCTACAACCAAGTAAATGATGCATGGAAGTGGGAGCAACACGGATACACTAAAACCATATATTACTTTTTAACAACCAGTCAACCACAAGCCATTATTAGTAGTGCCGATATCCCCACAGAAACCGAAAACTATTCTACAAATGCTTTTGACCATATAACAACTTTTGAGCGTAACGATACAAACCTGGTGAATTCGGGTAGGGAGTGGTTTGGTGAAATCTTCGACCTGAAAACCACTTATAGCTTCACGGCGTCGGCCCCTTTGCCTTTAAATAACTCACCCTTTAAGGTTTGGGTTAGAGCCGCTGCACGTTCATCGTCTTCGTCAAGTTTCACTTTGGCTAACAATGGGACGTTAGGAAGTATTGCATTGGGATCAGTGGTAATTGGCGATGAACTGGCCAATGTGGTTTCCGTAAACGAGAAAGTATTTTCAGGCAACATTTCTGGGCAAAATGTCACATTTGACCTTACTTACAACAAACCCAATTCAGGTTCTGTAGGATTTCTTGACTTCATATCTATCCA
>LUYY01000302.1 GCA_001603415.1 Bacteroidales bacterium Bact_07
CGTATACAATTTATAAAAAAATACCCAGATTGCCCGAACATGTTGAAAAATGTTTAGAGGAGCGAGGTATAGAATATAAGATTAAAAAGAAAAATAATCATTAACTAAAACATTATCAAGTTTGCTTTCACATTGGGTCTCGGTCAGGTAACTGTCACGGTCACCGGTGTTAGTGGCAACCGTCGGCAGCTGCTGCTGACGGGGGGCATAGCCGTGAGCGACGAACGTATCGAAGCCCGTTACACCCTCAGGGATACCTCGGGCAAGGAACAAACCATTACGCTGGGCAGTCTATCGCTGGTGAGCTATGACAAAAAGCAGATCGACCTGAAGATAGTACCCTTCAACGGGGCTACGGTACCGGCTAATTTGGCGCAGCAGATCAATGCCCTCGCTCAGCGAAGTCAGCGACTTTGTCGTACATAGGTAGCGGTCTCTGACAGCGTAAAATCCTTTCATTAATTTTCCGCGTTCGTGCTTGCCTTCCGAGGTGTAAGGTATTCCCCGGGCGCGTTGCTCGTAAAAACCAACCTCACCCATGCCCAACCCCCGGGAGGAGATCGGGCGGTGGAGGTAAGCCTTGATTTTTCTTTGGTTCTTTCTTGTATCAAGACCAGAAAGAACAGGTAATTGGCCCTTTGTGATGG
>LUYY01000303.1 GCA_001603415.1 Bacteroidales bacterium Bact_07
CCTAAAAAAAATGAATCGATAGATGTGATTAACTTTTCCGAACTTATGGCTAATACCGAAAACCAACTACTTACCCCAGCAATTAGCAAAGTAAAAAAAATGGTAACCAATTCAAATGGTTTGATTTTTAAACTATAGTTCATCTTATTGCCTTATTGAAAACTACCCAGGTTCATTAACTTGCCTTCAGCAACAAAGAAAAAAACTTTGAACAATTCAGAATTTGTTTTGCAAAAGTATAAATTGCACATTTGCAAAGCAAAAATAAAAGGAGAAAAAAGATGAAGAACGATGCTATAACCCTAATAATGAACCGCAAAAGCGTGCGTAGTTTCACTGGCCAAGTGGTAGATAACGAAACATTGGAAAAACTTGCCCGTGCTGGCATGGCCGCACCCTCGGCAAAAAACCTTCAGCCTTGGGGTTTTGTAATAGTTACCAATAGGGATACCTTGGATAAGTTGGCCGAACGTTTACCCTATGCCAAGATGCTGTTTGAGGCACCCGCTGCCATTGTTGTTTGCGGCGACCTTGCAAAAGCAGGCGACAGCCCCGAAGGATACTGGGTTCAGGATTGCTCTGCAGCAACTCAAAATATTCTGCTTGCCGCCGAAGCATTAGGGTTGGGTGCGGTGTGGACAGGCGTTCATCCGCGAGCCGACAGGGTAACCACTGTTAAGGATGTACTGAAATTACCCGACAATGTAATACCGCTTAACGTTATTCCTATTGGATATCCCAAAGGTGAACACCAGCCTAAAGATAAGTTTAAGGCGGAAAACATCCACTGGCAACAATGGTAGGTTAAATGTTGCCTATCAGGGTGCTTGCAGTTAATTCCCTGTAACGCTCGGTAAAGTTAGCGCATACCTGTTTAAGCTGCTTCAGTTCCGGAATATCGGGTTCAATCTCAAACCCAAAGCTATCGAGTTTTTCCTCAACAAAGGCAATTGAGAGGTGTTCAATATGGCGTGCAGGCTGATAACCAACATCCTTACTGTCGTTAATAATCACCTCATTCAGCAACTCGCAGCTAACCATTAAATCGAGTAGGTTGCGCATCAAGCGTTGAGGAATTTTAAGGTTAACCGATAGTTCAAGGCTTGTAGCCGGTTTCTCACCCTGCATAAATCGTTTTACGATGGTGCTTAACACCAGCAAGGCCAGTAATTTCCGATTTTTATGGCTAATATGAGTGGTTTCCCTTTCAAATTCATACATTTCAACATTTTGATAGGCAAATGATATTTCAGCCCCAAACAGCACTATTTGCCAACTTATTTGTACCCAGAATAGGAATAAAGGTAAGGCGGCAAAACTTCCGTAAATTGCGTTGTACCGCGATACTCCTATTTGAAGGGTAATATACAACCATTGGAGAATCACAAAACCTGAACCGGCAATGATACCGGCAATAATACCCGATTTATATGAGACCTTTGTGTTGGGAATAGCAATAAAAATAAAGCTGAAAAGAATCCAAATCAACAGGTAGGGTAAGAACTCTAACATATTGAGAAGATAGGGACTTATATAGCTTACCAATTGATGCTTTTGGGCTATTGTATTTACAGTGGTTGCAAGGTAAATATGAATACTTCCAGAAGAAATTAGAAGTATAGGTGATATAAGCATAATGGAAAGGTAATCAGTAAATTTCCGTATCCAACTTCGAGGTTTTTCTACCTGCCAAATATCGTTAAAGGCATGTTCAATGCTAGACAGTACATTGATTACCGACCAAAAAAGCAGGGCAACACCAATACCCGCTATTAAACCGCCACCAGTTCTTGCAAGCAGTGAGTTGGCAAACACAATAATTTTGTTTATTGCCTCTTCTTGCCCTTTGAACTCATTAAGTAGTTGTTGTTCAAGGTATTTGTCAAAACCAAACCCTTTAGCAATCCCAAACGCCATGGCAAAAATAGGCACAATGGACATGAGCGTGTAGTATGTAAGTGCCGATGCTTTAACAATCACCTTATCCTCAAAAAATCCTTTAAGGGCAAGCAAAAGCACACGTAAATATTTGAAAGGCCATTTCAGTTTAGGCGGTAACTCCTCGAGGTTCATGCTCCAAATATCATGGAGTAAGAATCGTTGAACCCTTTTGTAAAACTCGATAAACCTGTTTGT
>LUYY01000304.1 GCA_001603415.1 Bacteroidales bacterium Bact_07
TTGGAACTAGCCGCCTTGCCGATGTTTTATTAAGCGATATTTTAGGAAAAGAAGTAAAGTATTTCAGCTCATCAACAGCCGCTAAGTATTAAAAAATTGAAAACACAATAAAAAATTAAGGGTGCCCAGTTTGGCACCCTTAGTTATATTATGACATTGTGTTTTACCACCAAAGACTGTAAAACAGAATTAGAATAGCTATTACGCCAATTGAACCAATTACAAAAGCCTTACTTGTTTTAAACATTTCAAATGAAATGGTAATGGCTTTTTCATGGTCTTTATTCCCTTCGATGCGGGCAAAAATCCAAATTAAGAATAGGCTGAGGAGGAATACTATACCCATACGGTCCATAAATGGAAGCATGGGCATAAACACCTTAAACAGAAGCGAGAAAACAAATGTTCCTATTGCTGCTGCTAACGCACCATTGGCAGTTGCCTTTTTGTAGAAGAAACCTGCAAGGAAAATGGCAAGTGCTCCTGGACTAACAAAACCGGTAAACTCCTGAATGTACTGGAAGGCTTGGTCCAGATTGGAAAGTTGCGGAGCAATAAATACCGCAATTAGCAAAGCAATAAAACTTGCTAAGCGTCCAACGCTTACTAGGCGATGCTCCGACGCCGATTTGTTAATGAATTCCTTGTAGATATCCATAGTAAAAATGGTAGCTACACTATTCATCATCGATGCCAACGAACTTACAATTGCAGCAACCAAGGCAGCAAAAGCCAAACCCTTAACACCGGTTGGCACAAAGTTGTGAAGCAGCCATGGATAAGCCTCGTCCGATTTAGCAATATCGGCATGCAAGGCAAAAGCAACTATGCCGGGAATAACCACAATGAGAGGAAGCAAAAGCTTTAGATAAGCTGCAAAAACTAAACCGTTCTGAGCTTCCTTAACGCTTTTGGCTGCCAGCGCACGCTGAATTATATACTGGTTACAGCCCCAGTAGTATAGGTTTGCAACCCACATGCCACCAATTAAAACGCTAATACCGGGCAAATCGATATAGGCATCCTTTTGTCCTCCCTTACCATCGGGTATCATCAACTTGCCTTTTTCCAGAATCATATCGAATTTTTCGGGAGCTTTTTGAAGAAGGGCTTTAAAACCAGCAATAAAGCCATGTCCATCGCTTAAGTAATCAAGCGCAAAGTAGGTTGTAACCAAGCCCCCACCTACCAGGAAAACCACCTGAACCACATCGGTCCATGCCACGGCTTTTAATCCACCGTAAATTGAGTATAATGCAGCAAAAAACGCTAACCCAATTATGGCATAGGTCATGTTAATTCCCATGATACGTTGCATGGCCAATGCACCAAGATAAATAATTGAAGTAAGATTTACGAAAACGAAAACCAACAGCCAAAATCCTGCCATAACGGTTTTTACGCGTTTATCGTAACGAACCTCAAGGAATTGGGGCATGGTAAAAATCTTCTTCTCCAAAAATATTGGTAGAAAGAAAAGTGCTACAAGAATAAGCGTCAATGCCGCCATCCACTCATACGACGCAATTCCCAGTCCAATGGCATAGCCAGAGCCCGACATACCAATAAATTGCTCAGCAGAAATATTAGATGCAATGAGCGATGCCCCAATAGCCCACCAGGGCAACGCCCTGCCGGCCAAAAAGTAATCGCCTGAGTTTGTTTCCGAGTCGCGTTTACGAAACGAAACCCATAAGCCTAAACTTACAATCAGTAATGCATAGGCTGCAAACACAATGTAATCGATTGTTGCAAATGACATATTTATTAGGATTTGGTTTAAGGTTATAGGCAAAAGTAAAACTAACAGCAATATATCTAACTTAAAAGAGCTACATCAATAGTATCACAAACCATATTTTTACCTACTCCATAAAGGCGTTGGATACATTCCTTTTTCAGTCAATTCTTTAAGTCGGTTCACCACCATGGGTCTATCGCCCGGATAGGTTACACCAAACCATTCAGCCTTGGTTTCTAACACCTTACAGCGGGCAACACCCTCCTTAATGGCACGGTTAACAACCGTGGGAATATAAAACTCGGCCTTAACGTTTCCAATCTGATTGCTGAAAAAGTCGCTCATTAACTTCTCGGTATAGCCAAAAAAGTCGGGTGTAAAACCCCAAAAGTTCATCGATACCGGAACGTTCTCATCAACCTTAACCAGTTTACCGTTCTCGTCCATATACTTTACTTCACCATCGATGCGCTCAATATGAGTGCGTTCAACCACATCGAGCAGGTAACCGTTCACATCGGTTGAGCAAATGCCACGCGAAACTGCTCCTTGCTCAGAAAGAGTATTGCCAAGCTTGTATCCCACCATGAAATAGCTACCCTTATCCAGTTTGGGTTGCGATAGTTCCTGGGCAAGCACCCTAAAAGTATCGAAACCGTAAAAATCATCGGCATTGATTACCGCAAAGGGTTCGTTAATCAAATGACGTGTTACCCAAACGGCATGAGCAGTTCCCCATGGCTTCTCGCGACCTTCGGGTACTTTGAAACCCTGTGGAAGCATGTCGAGCTCCTGAAAAGCAATTTCAACCTTGATATTGGAATCGAAACGCTTCCCAAAAACCTCCAAAAAATCTTTTTCAATGCTTTTGCGGATAACAAAAACCACTTTCCCAAAACCAGCCCGAATGGCATCGTAAACCGAGTAGTCGATTATGGTTTCGCCATTGGGACCCAAAGCATCAACTTGCTTCAAACCACCATATCTACTACCCATTCCGGCAGCCAAAACAACAAGTGTAGGTTTCATCTGAATTAAATTTTTATGTTGTTAAACTATTGTAAGTTACTAATTTTGACTTAACATTGTTGCTGATTAGTAAAATAGGTCTTT
>LUYY01000305.1 GCA_001603415.1 Bacteroidales bacterium Bact_07
GTTTGCTCGATGCTGTTCAGCAACCAAAATACATAGCAACAGTTGAGGGTAAAACATTATTTCAAGGAAGCAACGATATTTACTACTATTATCGCAATTTTTCGTCAAAAACGTCCGACGACTTTTGGGTCAACAATCGTATGTACCTAGGAGCTAACATCGGAAAAGTAAAACTAGAAGTAGGCGACAACTACCGCTCGCTTGAGAGTAACACTATGGGTAGAGGTGGTTACATGGAATACAACGGAAATAAATTAAAGTTTCAATTGCTTGCTAACCAGAATAAAAGTAATAAATTTCAAAATTTTGGCGGGCTTAATCAATTTTTTCTCACTAAAACAGATTTTATTCAAAGTGGTTTACTATACAGTAGCAATCCCACAAACAGTTTCAATTCAATGATTGGTATACTAGGAGGTGGCTTTGCTGTTAAGCAACATACTTTTTCGGGGTACTATGCATTCAACAAGTTAACCCTAAACAATCAAGCAGAAAGTGAAGATAATTACGACCATGCAATTATTTTCAGGTACGCATCACGCTTTAAAAGATTAAGGAACAGCATATCATTCGAGCAACGTGGCCCTAAATTTTACCACAATCAAGCTGGAAGAACAAGAATCGAAGTCAGTTCATTCTATCAAATCAATGATAGGTTTAGGGTTTACAATCAGTACTTTGAAAATCAACAGGCAGGAAAATACGCCCTTGACTATAGTAGTATTAATAATTCAATAAGCATAAGTCGCTCTGGTAGAAGTGAACTCCAGTACCAGTTTTCAACTAACCTTCAAGTATTCTTTGGCCCTTTGGTTGAAAATTACTGGCTAAAGAATTACGCCTCAATACCTGAAGGTGAACATTTTTCAACATTAGCATATAAAATTCAACTTGGAACCAGAGTAAAAAATGCATCGAGTACAATTTTCATAACTCCACGTATTGAGATTGCACGCGCTAGTATTTTAAGTAACCCTTTCCAGAACAGTAAGAAAAACTTTAGCTACCAGTATTTTACTGTAAATTTCCGTAGCCCATACATTAATGTTCTGGCTTTTTACAGTGAAGGACCTCGCTCGTCATTGGATCAGTTAAGTTTTGTCCGAAGCAGTCGCCAAAGCCGTCGGATTATGTTAATTCCTTCATTCGATAAATTTTTAGTAAAAGATGTTCTAAGAGGAACTATTAGCTTAAGCTACTCAAACGATTTAATTGCAAAGTCATCGTATTCAAATATTACTGGCCAACTTAACTGGTATTTGCCTAAAAACTGGGAGGTACATGCACTGGCGGTTTACACCATTCAAAACAGGACTACCCCACAGGAAACCGTAGAACGTTTTCATAACCTTTATGCTGAGGCTGGCGTTCGTAAAGAGTTTGGATTTAATCAACCCCGGGTTAAGTACTATAATATTAACCTTGTATTTTATAAAGATTTTAATGGAAACCATGTTCAGGACGAAAATGAACCTGGTATTAAAAATGTACTAGTCACACTTTCGCGTACATATACAACCGCTAAAGGTTTTATACCAGGCGATGTGTATATGTTGGAGCTCATTTCCGATAATTTTGGTAGGGTAAGCATCGAGAATCTCCCCGAAGGTAAGTACCAGTTAGACTATACACCGTTAGGAACTGAAATTGGTACTTTCAGCAAGGCCTTAGGTAACATAGAGATAACCGTTAATCACGATGGCCCGTTTTACATACCCTTTGTTGAAAAGAACAAGGTATTTGGCCGCATCATTCTAAACCGCAGCAAGCTTTCCGGCTTAGGAAAGGTTGATGTTTCAAATGTTAGGGTAACTGCCACCGATAGCCGAGGTAACACCTATTCCACCCTTACCGATAAAAACGGTGAATTTGTTATTTATGCTCCCGTTACCGATGAGTACATAGTCAATATTAACAACATTTACTACGAAAACTTTGACCTCCGCCAGAACAACTTCCGTGTGCAGTTTAACGGCTATAAGCAGTTCGAGGTAAACTTTGTTTTTGACGAAAAGATTCGCCGTATAAATTTCAGCCCATCGGCACAGGACTTGGCTAATGAAAGTGTTACACAAATTCGTCGTACGAATCTCAGGGGTACTGTAAAAGATGCCACAACGCTTAAACCCCTACGTGCCAGGGTTAACCTGATAAATACCAAGAATAATAGTATCGTGGCTTCGGTTTACTCTAACCCACAAACCGGCGATTACGGGCTATCGTTTATGGCCGATGATATTTACGCCCTCGAAGTAGTAGCCGACGACTACTGGTACTATGCCGAAAATCTGAATCTGAACCAGGTTACTACCTTTATGAATGTTACCCGTGATGTTATGCTCAAGCCAATTGCCATTGGATCAAAACTTGAACTCAATATCCGTTTCGATATAAACAAGGCCGATCTGGGTCCTGAAACCGTTGCTGAACTAAACCGCTTAATCAGCATTTTACGTCAAAATCCAGGCATTAAGGTTGAGGTTCAAGGCCATGCCGACGACCTTGAGGCAATCAATAACAATAAGATTGCTGAAGAGAGAGCCAAGAGGGTTGCCCAATACCTCATTGAGAATGGCTTTAGCAACCTGCAGGTACGTGGCTTTGGTAATACAGTACCCGTAGCCCCTAACGATACCGAAGAAAACCGTGCTTTGAACCGAAGGGTTGAAATTGAGGTTATAGGTAAGTAGGTGAGGAAGAATAAAGACCAAAAGGTAAAAGTAAAAAAGTTAAAAGAAGGTCAATTTAAAACTGATACACTTTTTGAACACTCCCAAAATTATCTACGTCTCCTGTCATCCTGAGCGCAGCGAAGGATCTCTTGAATAGTGTGCAGTGTATAGGCGTGTTTAGTGTTTGTTTTTCACTATCAACCATCAACTGTCAACTCCGCTTGTCATTCTGAGTGCAGCGAAGGATCTCTAATTTGCTCCTATGAGATGTTTCGGCGGAGTCTATCCCGATATATCGGGACTCAACATGACAATAGTTTCACGAACAATGAGCAACGTTTCCAGCCCCGTAGGGGCGTAATATTAGTAACAGGCAGGATATTCCAGTACGATATGCGATGCACGCCATGCATAGACCAAAGAGCAAGGTGGAAGCGTTGCATCGCAAAAGGGAAAGCATTGCAAAGAGCAATTTACATGTTCTTTCTTGTCTTGGTACAAGAAAGAACCAAAGAAAATCAAGGCTGAAAAGCCCAACCCGATGGGTACCCCGAGGGCGGAACTGCCGCGCGATACAATTCCCCACGCCTGCGGCTTGGCTCATGTGGTATCGCTTACTAGACCCACCGCCACGTTCCACCCCCGACCCATTGGCGGGTTAGGCTTTTATGCCACTGTTTACATCTTTCGCTCCCCTCTCCTTTCAGGAGAGGGGCAAGGGTGAGGTCGGTTTTATACGAACACCAAACAACAAGCAACGAACAACGTTACCCACCCCGTAGGGACTTAACATTTACAAATGTTTGCGCGCGTCTTCAGACGCNGCACGCAGTGCATAACCCAAATGTTTGTGCGCCTCTACAGACGCGTGCATTTATCGCCCTGAAAGGGCAAATCGAATTAGCCCAAGGTTTTAACCCTGGGTGTAGAGACATACCAAATGTTAGGCGATGCACGCCAGGCATAGACCAAAGAGTTAGGGAGAAGCGTTGCATCGCAAAAGGGAAATATCCCAAAAAGCGATTTTGCAAAACCCAATCAAAAAAGATAAAAGGATAGAAAGTTTAAAGAGATGCTTCGGCTAAGCTGAGCATGACAATACACTCACCGTCATACTCTTACTGTCAACCATCAACTGTCAACCAACAACTTCTTTTAATAATCCCTATCTTTGTCAAAATTTTAGTAATCATGTCTTTTATTACACTTACTCTTCTTGCTATTGGCCTTTCCTTCGATACGTTTGCTGTTTCTATTACGTTTGGAATTGCTAGAAAGCATATTGTTTTTTGGGAAGCTTTTAGGGTTGCATTGGTTTTTGCATTTTTCCAATCAACCATGCCTCTTTTGGGGTGGGGTTTCGGATTAACTATAAAATCGGTGATTGAACCTATTGATCACTGGCTAGCTCTGGCTTTGCTATGCTTGATTGGCATAAAAATGATCATTGAGGCATTTAGTAAGGATGAAACAAACAACACACTTGATCCTTTAAATCCTAAGGTACTTTTTACCCTTGCATTAGCTACAAGTATTGATGCTTTTGCAGTTGGGATTGGGTTTGTAGCAGTTAATATAAATATTTTACATGCATACCTTACTATAGGTACTGTAACCTTTCTGGTAGCTATGCTTGGCATGCTTTTCGGGAAAAGCATTGGTAGTGTGATCAGATCGGAAGAGCGT